>DATNQL010000813.1:0-20517 GCA_036704025.1 Stenomitos sp. | reverse complement strand
GTAGGGTGTGGAAATAGGCTTTCTTAAATGCCTCACAGCTTAATATGAATGACGTTTATTGCCTGAGAAACATTAAGTATGGCTCCTACAGAATTTCCCTGTTTCCGAATTAAAGAAATTCATCCTCCCCTCAACTCACATCTCACTCTTTATATGTTGGAACACTTTGGGGCTACCGTTAAACTTTCTAGCCCATATCCGGCACCAGAGTTAAAAGTTCAAATCTGGACAAATGCCTTAACCAAACTAAACCCTGAAGGAAATTGGCATGGCATCGACCTTGAGAGTCACTTCCAAGAATCAAATGATACCTGGATATTCCACGGGTCTTTTATGCCGACCAGTGAAGGCGACTATCAATTTACCTATCGCATTGGACTAAAGAATAATCAAAATCAATGGCAATGGGCAGGGGGATTTAACGAAAATGGTGAACTCCATGTTAAGCTCCCATCTCCTTCTATGACCTGGACACAAGGGCCAAGTTGTGTCCAGGTTCTCCCCCAAGTTTATGTGGGAAACTTTATCGCGGCTTCTCAAGCGTCCGAACTGGGAGTAGAGGCTATCCTCAACATGGCAGAAGAACTCACATTAAGTTTCCCTGCAAGCTCTAACATTGTTTATAAAAAATTAGCTACTTTAGATGGAGCGCGACATCCTATATCAGATGAAGTTTTATTAGAAGCTGTTAACTGGATAGATGAACAAGTTAAGCAGGGGAAAAAGAAAGTATTAGTCCATTGTCGAGCGGGAATTGGTCGGAGTGGTTCAGTCAGCCTTGCTTATTGTTTTTACAAGAATCCTCTTTGGAATTACGAACAAACTTTAGAGTACATTTGGAGTAAAAAAGCAGACATTTACCCTCATACACATCTTCAAGAAAGCTTAGAACGCCTTTTTCCCAGGGAGAAAAGATAGCAGATTTCACCATGTCCCAAACAGAAGACAATAGACAAGCAACGCTATGCTTAGAAGCAGGTACTTTGTGGGCAAAAGTGACCCAGACAACTGAACATGCTCTCCGTTGCGGTGCACTCCAGCCCATCCCCACTGAATGCCAATGGATTGAGCAAAACGGCGTTAATTTCCTGGTTCGGGTTTTGCCTAATCTCGCCCGCAAGGAAGAAGCGAAAACAAAGCAGGAGCAAGAAAAAACCACCGCCGGGAAGGAATTTAACCCGTTTCTTCCTTACGAGGAGGATTTATTTGTTGCAGACATTTCCGACACCCATCTGTGTCTATTGAACAAATTTAACGTGCTCGACCATCACCTGCTGATCGTCACGCGAGAGTTTGAAGAGCAGGATAGGTTACTAACTCTGCAAGATTTTGTAGCCATGTGGGCTTGCCTTGCCGAAATTGATGGCTTGGTGTTTTACAATGCGGGCAAATTGGCGGGTGCTAGCCAGCGTCACAAGCACTTGCAATTGGTTCCGCTGCCACTGGTACCCAACGGACTCCAGGTACCGATCGCACCTCTTCTGGCATCCACCCGCTTTGAAGGGTCGATTGGGACTGCGCCGGGCTTGCCTTTCGCCCATGGGATTGTACAGTTAGACTCCTGTGGGTTGCAGTCTCCACAAGCAGCGGCGGCTTTCACCTTGGAACACTATCACACCCTACTTCATTTCTTGGGTTTGAGCCGTGAGAGTTCTCATCAGCAATCGGGTGCTTATAATCTTCTGGCAACACGGGAGTGGATGTTACTGGTGCCACGCTCATTGGAATCGTTTGAGTCAATTCCTGTCAACTCGTTAGGATTTGCGGGTACTCTCGCAGTACGTTCCGAGCAGCAGATCAAGATTTTAATAGAACAAGGCCCCATGACTGTGCTGAAAAACGTTGCTGTACCTACGGCATTCCCAACTTAGGAGGACGGGCTTTTCAGCCCATCCCACAAGAGTTTTAGAACTTAAATCGTGCTGAATTTAATGTCTCAGGGCTTACTCATCAATTTGCCAAACATCTCGACTGAGATTTTCATCCAACAATTTCTTCGGACGGAGTACCAGGATAATGCGTCCTAATAGGTTAACGGCTGGAGCGTCCGGAAACCACTCAATGGCTAGCTCTCCTGATTGGTCAACGACAAAATAACTGTCGCCGTCCCATTCAGTTTGTTCACGGTCAACAATTACCATGACTTCTTCGGATTTACCAGGCTGTTGATTAGGCAGTTGGCTAGTTTGACACAAAATCCCAACAGGGTCTTGTGCCTTCAATATCACTTGCCAACCCGGTATCGCGACGAGGGTTTGTGCCTCAAAAACCTTTGCCAGTTGGAAGGAACCTGTACTGTGAAGGCGGGAAACTTTTTTCAACTCGTCTGAGTTCAGGGGGAATCGACCGACGACGGGTAATAAGCGAGGTTGTTGTTCGTCGGCTTCGATCCGGTAGAACGGCAATCGCGGAGCGGGACGCTTTTCGCCACCCGTGAGTTCGGTTAGCAACTTTTCAATTTGTTGCCGTGCCTCCTGGGTATGAGCGAACATTAAACCGCGTGCAATTAAACGCGATCGCTCTTGTAACTCTTTTTGCTGCCGAGCGAGTTTCCAATATTCATAAGCCACTGCATCACCGGGATGATTGGAAAAACCTTCGGGTAGAGTGCTTCGGCGGGTGAATTCTTTCACCGCTTTGGCAACTTCACGCGCTCCTTCAGAGTCAAGATTTCTGGCAACAATAAATTCCGCCGCTGCGCCGCGTTCATTTTGTGTTAAAATACGCAATTCGTACAACGAATCACTACCCGTCCGCTCAAAGCGCGATCGCACGGCATCGGAAACCCCAGCGTTGATTAAAGTGGTGTAGACCTGAGAGGCTACAATCACTTGATTTTGTTGAATTGGCTCAAACCCAGTTTCTTCAAATATCTTCTGGGAACTGTAGCCGACTTTTTGTAGCTGCTGACAAGCCTTGCCCCACTCTACCCAGTTACTTTGTTTGCGGCGCAGCAATAGGATTAAAGCTTCAGGATTTATGCTTTCGGCATCCGGTTGAGGGTGGTTTTCAGGAGTGCCCGGTGGTATTTCAGTCATGATTTAGGCAAAATTAACAATACGTTTAACTCGAAAGATGACATTAATAGGTTTGGAACTGGATATTAATAATATTGACAGGCAAAGCGGACAGAGCAAGCAAGGAGTCAGGCTAGGACAGAATTTTTTTCTTTCCCCAAAGCTTCTTATTTTACGCCAATATCCACATCGCCTTAGACTTCAGCTCGTCAAGTTGCTAGTTTAGATTCGCCACCAGGAGCTTATCGTATTGTTATGGACGATGTTATTCCTAATTTTGATCAAATTAAACGTCAGTTAATGAGCTTAGAGCGACCCAAAAAACCCAAAATGCTAGTAGTAGACGATGAACCAGATAATCTGGATCTACTCTACCGTACCTTCCGCCGCGATTTTGAAGTCCTTAGAGCCGATAGTGGAGTGAATGCTCTATCCTTGTTATCGACTTCAGGGGAAGTCGCCGTGATCATTTCAGACCAACGAATGCCGGAAATGAAAGGAACTGAGTTTTTGAGTAAAACGGTTCCTCAGTTCCCCGACACCGTGAGGATAATCCTCACGGGTTTTACTGACGTTGAGGATTTGGTTGAGGCGATTAACTCAGGACAGGTATACAAATATATTACAAAGCCTTGGGACCCCCATGAATTGAGGTCGGTGGTACAACGCGCCGCTGAATCCTATGAGCTGCTGAAACAGCGGACAGAGGAATTGCAACGCTCACAGGCACAAATGGCGTTACTGGTGACGATTGTGCAGGCTGCTCAAGAGTCCGATAGTTTACACTCGTGTCTGGAACCCATCGCCCAAGCGTTTGGCGAAAACTTCTCGGCTGATGCCTGCATTTTGCAGCTCGTGGAAGAGAACCAACTCACGCCTGTTCGGGGAACTTACACTCAATCCGAAATCCTGGAAAGCTCTCTGGAAAAAGACCCACTGGCTCAAGCCGCCATTGGCCATACGACGGTGACACCCCATGAAACTCAAGAACTTCAGCTTTGGGTCAATACTCCAGGTTCGACCCTGACAGCAGAGGCAGAGTATTATCGACATGTCGGTCTCTATATGCACCTGCTGGTCCCTATTCATTATCGAGGTGAACGGCTGGCGGTGCTATCCCTCCAATGGAAGCAAAAAACGACACATTTACGAGAAGATGAGATTAAACTGATTCATCTGGCGGCGCAGCAGGTTGGGTTAGCGCTTACCAGTACCCGTGCTTATCGACCGAAAGCACAAGAAGCATGAAGATGAAGGGACAGGATTTTTTCATCCTTTATTCTTGACACTTCATCCGGCTCTATGACCTCACCTGCATCAGAAATTCGGGATTTATTTAACCGCATCGCACCTGTTTACGACCAGCTCAACAATGGGTTAAGTTTGGGCCAACACCGGGTTTGGAAGCGGATGGCACTCAAGTGGAGTGAAGCCCATTCCGGGGATATTGGTTTGGATTTATGCTGTGGCAGTGGTGATTTAGCGCAACTCTTAGCGCGGCAGGTCGGAGCAACCGGTCAGGTTTATGGGGTAGATTTTTCATCCGCTTTGTTAGCGATCGCCGATCAACGGATTAAAGACCAGTATCCTCCACTTTCCATCCGTTGGGTCGAAGCCAACGTCCTCGATTTACCCTTTGACAATAATTATTTCGACGCGGCAACGATGGGTTATGGATTGCGAAACGTAACGGATATTCCCCGATGCTTGAGCGAATTGTATCGCGTTCTCAAACCCGGTGCCAAAGCAGCTATCTTAGACTTTCATCGCCCCAAACAGCCTCTGATACGTGCCTTTCAGCAGTGGTATTTAGACAATGCCGTGGTACCTGCTGCTGAACGATTAGGTTTGACTGAAGAGTACGCTTACATTGCGCCTAGCTTAGACCGATTTCCCACAGGACGAGAGCAAGTTACTTTAGCCCAAAAAGCAGGATTTACAGCTACCCACTATCCCATCGCAGGCGGCATGATGGGAGTATTAGTGGTCAGAAAAGGGAACGGGGACGAGGCGTAATTTTTCCAATCACCCATTGCGAATTTACAGTTCAGAGAAAATCAGACCTTGTGGCGTTCTCGCTAAGATGGGAGTTGGGTGTTAGGTGCCGTGTTCTCAAAAGATGTCCCTACCTCCCGCCTCCCTCTCGACGCTTTGCCTGACTGGACTCTCACCTTGGATCTAGCTACTGTTTGGATTTACGTTGCTCCTCCCGTGGCGGGTGCAATTATTGGCTATTTCACCAACGATATAGCGATTAAGATGCTATTCCGCCCCTATCAAGCTATTTATATTGGGAAGCGTCAGCTACCCTTTACACCGGGTTTGATTCCCCGCAATCAAGCACGCCTTGCCAAGCGGATTGCGGACACGATTATGGGATCGCTGCTGACTCCGGGTGAATTGCAAAACTTGGCACAACGTTTGCTGCAAACGGAGCGAGTTGAGGGCGCACTTCTCTGGCTGTTGCAGCTAGCATTGGATCAAATCAAGGTTGATAAAGAGCAGAGAACCGCCAAAATTCTTGCCAGTATTCTACGCGATTTATTCGGTGAGTCGTTACCTCGATTGTTGAAGGTACTCGCTCGCCGTGAAGATTTTTTGGAACCCCAAATCAACCAAATTTTTGATCAAGTTTTACTGGACTTTCAGCTCAGTGAACCACAGGCTCGTAAGCTTTCTGATTGGCTGTTGCAGGTGGTTCTCCCTCCTGATGTGATGCGACAAGCGCTGGTGGACTTTTTGACTGACCGAAATATTCAGATTATTGATGAAGGTTTTCGAGAGAAGTCAAGTGGAACCTATTGGGTCGTAGCCAATTTATTTGGTCTACGTAACTCCTTGACACGCCTACGAACCTATTGCTTGGATGAGAAAGATGCAGCGAATGCACGTCTTGCAGAATTATTACTTTCTCTTTCCGTTCGAGAACGCTTGCGAGCATGGCTGCAAAATATTTCCCTGCAAAATTTGCCACTCTCAACGGTACGACAATTGCGTAAAACCACCCGTGAATCAGTTCGTAGTTATGTTCAAGAACGGGGTGCTGATGTACTCAAGGGATTAGGTGAATCCATTGATTGGAATAATCTGGCGGTACTCATTCTCAATCGGCTGCGGACTTCGGCAGCCGTGACGACATCGCTGAGCGTGATTAGCCGAGAATTGGCGTTAATTTTAGATCGTTATTTAGAAGAAGATTTAGAGAAAATTGTCGCGCAAATTATTCCCATTTTGTCGATCGATCAGGTAATTGTTGACCGAGTTAAGGCTACAACACCTGAAGAGCTAGAACTTGCCATTCAAGGAATTGTTCAGAGTGAGTTACAAGCTATTGTTAATTTAGGGGGGATTTTGGGCTTGATTGTGGGATTGGTGCAGACGGGTATACTCCTGCTTCGCTAAGTTCATGATCACACCTGAATCCAATGACCGAGAATCAGTGGGTGATCATTTTGGGTACGCTCTTAAGATGAGCATGAAGTGATCGCACTCCACAATCCCCTTAACTGCGATCGCGCTCCAAGTCATAAATGACTTTTTCCCAGTACCAATCTTCTGTCTGTCCGGGATAATTCATCCTGGCTGAATTCAGTAATCGCTCTGCTAAATTCCAATCTCCTTGAATCAGAGTAAAAAGCCTCTGCCGCAATTCCCAGCGAGGTTGGTTGGAATCATTTTGTTGTTCATTCAACCATTCATTGAATTCATTAAATTTAACTTCTCCTTCTTTCATCAGTTCATCCGCGAGAATTTGGATTTGTTCTCCAACCTCTTGGATCATTTTTCCCGTGTCTTCAACGGCGTGGTTTACTTCTTCCACAAAAGATTCAAACGCTTGTTTAACAAAGTTTTCTAAATCGTTCATCTCTGTTCCTGTTGAATGACGCATGACCCTATATGAACGCAACTGGTTATAATACCAAATCCGGGTTCAATACCCCTTTTTTAGTGGAGACAAGGCAGTCCCGATGAAAAAAATTCACCGCCATGAATGAAAATAGTCCTCCCTTACACCCCACACCCCACACCCTACACCCCACTTTCAAGTCAGAAGGCACAGGGCAAAAGGCAGAAGAAAGAAAAGACTTAAGGCAAAAAGGGCGTTATCAAGGCGGATTTGGTATAACTAGGTGGCTTTTTACTTATCTGTCGATACTCAACTAATTATGCAATAGTTAGAAAAAATTTACGGCTCTAGCCAAATCTCCTTCTAGAAATCGCCTGCAAACTAGACGTTTGAAACGATGGAAGTACCAAAACAACTAATATACTGACTGCTATAACCGCAAAATTTGCAATAGATATGGACATCGAAAATTTACGACAACAATACACACGAGCTGGTCTGAGACGCCAAGACCTCAAGCCAGACCCCTTTGATCAGTTTGAAATTTGGTTTAAAGAAGCTTGTGCAGCTAATTTATTAGAGCCAAACGCGATGATTTTGGCAACAGCATCAGCCCAAGCAGAACCTTCGGTGCGGACTGTGTTGTTGAAATACTTTGATCGGGAAGGATTGATATTTTTTACAAATTACGAGAGTAGAAAATCTCGCCAAATTCAAGAGAATCCCCAAGTCTCTCTCCTTTTTCTGTGGTTACCCTTAGAGCGTCAATTGCAAATTATTGGAACAGCAGAAAAAATTTCTACGGCTGATTCACTCAAATATTTTACAGCTCGTCCCAGAGGGAGTCAAATCGGAGCTTGGTGTTCGCAACAAAGTTCAATCATTTCATCACGCCAAATTTTGGAGATGCAGTTTGAACAAATGAAGCAAAAATTTATGAATAATGAAGTCCCTCTCCCCTCTTTTTGGGGCGGTTATCGGGTGACTCCCCGCAGTTTTGAATTTTGGCAGGGGCGTCCTAATCGACTGCATGATCGCTTTTTGTATTCTCGCCAAGATGATCAATCTTGGGAGATTAATCGGCTATCTCCCTAACCGATTCTCCCCCCTTAGGGGAGAGAATCTAATCCAAAACATGCATTAATCGAGCTGTGTCAATTAAGCCACAGGCGCAAGCTCAGCTTTCAATGTCGCATAAGCCCAATCTAACCAAGGAAGTAAGGCTTCAATATCGGCGGTTTCTACCGTTGCCCCTCCCCAAATCCGCAATCCGGGTGGGGCAGCGCGATAGGGCGCAATATCGTAAGCCACTCCCTGCTTTTCCAAAAGTTTCGCCAATTTTTTCGCAGATTTGGCTTGTTCTTCCGGGCTGAGATTCGTAAACCAAGAATCAACAATCTTCAAGCAAATGGAGGTACAAGAACGAGTCTCCGATTTTTCGGCAAGAAAATCGGCCCAAGAACTTTGCTCAACCCATTGGGCGATCGCATTCAGGTTCGCTTCGCTGCGGCGAATTAACCCAGGAAGTCCGCCAACGCTTTCCGCCCATGTCAGCCCATCGAGGGCATCTTCGACGCACAACATGGAGGGGGTGTTGATGGTATCTCCTTTAAAAATGCCTTCAATCAGCTTGCCTTTTTGCGCTAAACGAAAGATTTTCGGGATCGGCCAAGCGGGTTGATAGCGTTCGAGTCGTTCCACAGCGCGGGGTGAGAGAACAATGATCCCATGCTGGGCTTCTCCACCCAACACCTTTTGCCAAGAGTAGGTCACCACATCCAACTTGTTCCAAGGAACATCCATAGCAAACACTGCCGATGTGGCATCGCAGATGGTCAATCCCTGGCGGTCATCTTTGATCCAATCACCATTAGGAACCCGGACGCCTGAAGTTGTGCCATTCCACAAGAACACCACATCATGACTAAAATCAACTTGGTCTAAATCGGGCAAGCTGCCATAGGGTGCCTTGATCAGCCGAATATCGGGTAACTTGAGTTCATCTACGACATCTTTTACCCACTCTTGACCAAAACTTTCCCAGGCCAAGATATCCAGAGGGCGTTCTCCCAGCAATGACCACAATGCCATCTCGACGGCACCGGTATCAGAAGCCGGAACGATGCCCAAACGATAATCGGCAGGAATGCCGAGGATTTTCTTGGAGCGGTCAATGACTGCTGCTAATTTGGCTTTACCATCTTCAGAACGATGGGAACGACCGACACAGGCGTTTTGAAGATGAGAAACAGACCAACCAGGGCGTTTTGCACAAGGACCTGAGGAGAAATGAGAAACGCGAGGCTTGGTTGTTGGAGGAGTAATATGTTCTGACATGGTTGCTGGGGGCAGCATTACGATAGGTAGTCTTGATTATATATAGCAGCTCTGGGTTGGCAGTAGTCAGGAGCATAAATCTTACTCCCTCCCCGTTGCGGAGAGGGATGGGAGGGTTCTTTGTCGGGTTACAGCTAGCCTCATGTATTCGTCACCGACTGTTTCACGGCTGAGTTCACTGGGCATAAGCTGATGTGCAGCTAAATTGCCATAGCGAAATTGTCATAAGGGGTGTGGGGCGTGGGGTGTAGGGTGTGGAAATATGCAAATTAAATGTGTCACAGCTTATCACTATCCTGTATTCATCGTCCGCTCTTAGGATAATATTGCAATTGATTTTACGGATTTAATCTAATTTATTATCAACAATTTGTTAGAGGTGAGAATAATTTTGTCAAGTCCTAAAAGAGTGAAGCCTTTGTTTATATTGACTTACTGCTGAACAACAGCTCTGCGATCGCCTCATTTTTTTCTTGACAACGGCATCTTCGTCATTTTATCGTTTAACTCTTAATGCAACTTATATGCAATAATATTGAGCGGTTCAGACGCTATGCGTTCTAGTAAGCAGGAAAAGAGTAGAGGGGATGAGCATTTCAAACTTCTGCATTGAACAACGCGAGAGAGAACAACAGGCTCTCAAAAAGTTTCTCGTCTATAGCCTCGCCGGTTCAGCGGTGTTTCATGTAACAGCGGCTTTCGGCATAGGTCAGCTATTGGCTCAACAGCCAGAACTTGCCGACGACCCAATTGAAGTAACTATTGTCGAGAATCCAGACATTGACGAAAAACCATTAGCAGATACTCCAACGCCTGCGCCAAAGGCAGTTGAACCCCCACCAAAGCCCAAGCCCGTTGAACCTCCAACTCCAGAGCAACCGATTAAAGCTGAGATTCCTCAGCCACCTATACCGCAAGCCGTAGTACCAGCAGTACTCCAAAAACAGGTAACTCAGCCAGCGCCCCCTGCCCCCCCTCCACCCCCTGCGCCGCCAAGACCAGTGGCACAGCCAGCGCCGAGCGTTCCTGTAGCGCCAATCCAACCAACTAGACTACCCCAGCCAGTTGTTCCCTCTCTTCCTCAACCCGCCCCGATTTCACCCCCTTCGTCAGTGGCAAGCAACCGGTCGGCACCTCCACAAGCAGATGCCCCTTCCCAGCCCCTGCCCACTGACTCAAGTCCGAAACCCTTTAGACCACGATTGAGTGAGCCAACCAGCTCTGAACCAGCCACTTCACCCAGTGCTAGTCCTTCGGATAGCAGCCCTAAAGCACCAAGTCCATTAACAAGCAATCGTTCAACGCCCCCAAGCTCTGGGAGCAGTGCCCAGGCGCTACAAGGTTCCTCCCCCGGTTCCCGGCAACTCAGACAAAGTTTGAGCGGTGGGGGTTCCTCCCAAGCCCCGTCACCCAATGGTGGCAACTCAAACGCTGGCACTCCGTCATCAGGAGCGGTGGCAGCTAATCGCTCAACACCCTTAGGGTCAGGGTCAAGAAACGGTGTCCCAGGTGGTGTTCCAGGCGGCGTCCCAGGTGGTGTTCCAGGCGGCGTCCCAGGCGGTACTGGAAGCAGAGGTGGAGCGGCTGGAGTGGTTTGCATTAGTGGGTGCAAACCAGAATATCCATCTGTACTGGAGGGTGAGGAGGGTCGTGCTGTTGTCCGACTTGTGTTGGATAGTGATGGAAATGTGGTTGATACACGAATAGCAGGCAGTGGTGGCAGTAGCCAACTCAATCAAGAAGCACTTGAAGCCGCAAGAAGGATGAAGTTTCGGGTGCCAGGAGGTGGAAGCCGTTTTGCGGTCAATGTAGGGATTAACTTTACGCTCAGGGGTTCTGATTTTGATCGCCAAGCGCGTGAGCGTCGAACCCAGAGTGAAAGGGAACGTCAAGCCAAGTTAGAACGCGAACGTCAGGCACAGTTAGAACGCGAACGTCAACAGCAAGAACGTCGAGCGCAGTTAGAGCAGGAACGTCAAGAACAACAAAGAGAACGTCAGGAACAACAAGAACGGGAACGCCAACAACGGGAACAGCAGGAACAGCAGGAACAACAGGCACGGGAACGGGAACAGCAGGAACAGGAACGCCAGCAACAACAGGAACAGGTACCATTGCCTCCACCTGTGCAAAATTAGTTTCCCTCATCAGCCTTCAACCTTTATAAATCCTGGATTGAGGAAAGAAGCGATTGGTCATTGAAACTGTTACGACAAATCGAATATTGAGGAAGCGATCGCATATCTTACTGATGACAGGTTTGTTAGTCAGCCTGTTCGTTTTAATCATGAGCTTAGTGGTCAGCCTAACTTACGGTGCAGCAGAGATTTCCCTAAGCCAAGTTTGTTCTGGATTGTTCGCGTTTGATGGTTCTACCGACCACCTGATTATTCGTACAGTGAGGTTACCGCGATCGCTCATTGCCATGTTCGTCGGTGCGGCGGTCGCTGTAGCGGGTACACTCATGCAGGGGTTGACTCGTAACCCCTTGGCTGACCCTGGAATTCTGGGAATTAATGCCGGTGCCGTAATGGCGGTTGTCATCAATAGTTTTATCTTCGGCACGTCCTCCCCGATTGTCTATGCCTGGTCTGCTTTTTTGGGGGCAGGTGTTGCCGCCGTAACAGTCTACTTGCTTGGCTCTTTGGGGCGTGGAGGACTGACCCCGCTCAATATTACGATCGCGGGTGCGGCTTTAACCGCTTTCCTGTCATCTATCACCACTGGCATTCTCATCCTCAGTCAAAGGACACTGGATGAAATTCGGTTTTGGCTGGCGGGTTCCGTTGCGGGTAGCGATTTTACGTTGTTCTTGCAACTACTACCTTACATGGCGATCGGACTAGTAGTTGCCTTCGTCATCGGTAAACCCATCACGACTTTATCGTTAGGCGAGGATGTTGCCAGAGGTTTGGGTCAACGGACGGCCTGGGTAAAAGTGACTGCCGCTATGAGTATAGTTTTACTGGCAGGCAGTGCTGTCGCCGCCGCAGGTCCCATTGGGTTTATTGGTCTAATCGTTCCCCACATCGTTCGTTTTTTTGTGGGGTTTGATTACCGCTGGATTCTGCCCTATTCTGCTGTTTTTGGGGCAATTTTACTGCTCATTGCGGATATAGCAGCTCGTTTACTGATTAAACCCCAGGAACTCCCGGTTGGAGTGATGACAGCTCTATTCGGCACCCCTTTCTTTATCTACCTCGCTCGGTGGAAGGTGAAACGATGAGAAAAAGTTGGCTGGTGATTCGTCCCCAACAGTTGCCAGTGTCTTTTCACTTGGATCACCGTGTACCCATCGTGCTACTAGTGTTAGGCTTGGTTACCCTGACGGCAATTGTGGTCAATGTGGGACAGGGCGAGTATTCCATTCCCCCCCTGGAAGTTCTCAAGACGATTTTGGGATTGCCGATCGCGAATCCAGATTATTCCTTCATTATTAATACCTTACGCCTACCCCGGACATTAGTCGCTTTTGCGGCTGGGGTGGGATTAGGGATTTCCGGTACCATTCTGCAAGGTTTGACGCGCAATCCCTTAGCCGACCCTGGCATTCTTGGTGTTAATTCCGGTGCAGGTTTGGCGGCTGTCACTCTCATCGTTCTCTTTCCCAAGATTCCTCTATTTGTCTTACCCTTGTCTGCCTTTGCGGGTGCTTTGACGGTTGCGATCCTGATTTACCTGATGGCTTGGGATCAAGGCAGTTCCCCACTTCGTTTAATTTTAATGGGCGTCGGTTTTGCGGCGGTCTTCAATGCGTTGACAACGTTAATCATCACCTTTGGGGAGATAAATAGTGTCAGTCAGGCGTTGGTTTGGCTAGCAGGAAGTGTTTATGGACGTAGTTGGGAACATCTGGGGGTCATGCTACCTTGGTTGGCTGTTTTTGTACCCTTGTCGTTGGTGCTGGCGATGCCGCTAAATGCACTCGCTCTGGGTGACGATATTGCCAAGGGTCTGGGAACGCGGGTTGAGTGGCAGCGTGGTTTACTCCTACTTAGCAGTGCAGCAATGGCAGGTGCCTCCGTAGCCGTCGCGGGTACGATTGGCTTTGTCGGATTGATAGCACCCCACTTGGGGCGTCAATTAGTGGGACCAACCCATGAAGGTTTGCTACCCACCGCAGCATTCATCGGTGGAGTGATTGTCGTTCTGGCTGACTGGCTAGGGCGAATGCTGTTTGCGCCAATCCAGCTTCCCTGTGGAGTCGTGACAGCCGCGATCGGTACTCCTTATTTTCTCTACTTGCTGATCCGCAACCGCAAGCGATGACATCAACAATGCACATTACAAAACTTTTGTCAACTCGGAGACTCTGCCTAGCTTATGATGGGGCATCCATCATCACAGACCTCGACCTAGCAATTCCAGCGGGGAAAATTACGGCATTAGTTGGACCGAATGGCTGTGGGAAGTCAACCTTGCTGCGGGGGCTAGCGAGATTGCTGAAACCTCGTGCTGGCAAAGTTTACCTCGATAGTGCTGACATTTTCAAGTTATCGACCAAAGCGGTAGCCAAGCGACTGGGGATTTTGCCTCAAGGCCCCGTTGCTCCAGAAGGGTTGACGGTGCGAGACTTGGTGGCGATGGGTCGTTATCCTTACCAAAACTGGTTGCAGCAGTGGTCTAAAGAGGATGAACTCCTGGTAGAACAGGCATTGGTGACTACGGGGATGAGCCATTTAGCAGACCGAGGACTGGATACTCTCTCCGGTGGACAGCGGCAGCGGGCTTGGATTGCCATGGCATTAGCTCAGGATACTGAGATTTTGCTGCTAGATGAACCGACGACGTTCTTGGACTTGGCGCATCAGGTGGAGGTTTTGGATTTGCTTTATGAGTTGAACCAAAGCAAGGGGCGGACAATTGTGATGGTACTGCATGACCTAAACCAGGCGTGTCGCTATGCCGATCATTTAGTGGCGGTGCGGCAGGGTCAACTTTATGTCCAAGGTGTACCCATGCAAGTGATGACAGAGGCGATGGTGCGCGAGGTTTTTGGCTTGGAGTGTCATATTTTGCAAGACCCAGTGGCGGGAACGCCAATGTGTGTTCCGGTTGGTCGCAAGGTGAAGGTGAGGCACGATTAAATTACCTCGCTCTGCTTATCCCTCTTCTTAAGGTTGCATATACTCTAGCCATTACTGCGATCGTCGGGTAGCCGCTCAAGCCCAACAATACAGTCACAAGGGTAATAAAGCTCCCTAAGCTCAGATACTGGATAAATTTCTTGAACCTGGTTTTCAGACTGTTAGGAGCCATAGACGGCCTTCTACTTCATGACAACAGCAAGACTGAGAATGGTTCTAGCCCCCATCTCCAAAAATAAAAGTTTCTTACGCAAAAGACTAGTCGGTAGACATTTCACCTAAACTCTTAATACGAACTTTAGGGTTGCAGATGATTGTTACGTTGGTCAGCTTGAAGGGAGGCGTGGGAAAAACCACCTCCGCCATCCATATTGCCGCCTATCTCCAAAAGAAAGGTCCGACTCTCCTAATTGATGCCGATAAAAATCGGTCTGCTTTGGTGTGGGATAGGGAAAGTCAGCTTCCCTTTAAAGTGGTTAGTGAGGCTGCTGCGCCCAAATTTGTCAAACAGCACCAATATATCGTGATTGACACCCAAGCCCGTCCTTCCCATGAAGAATTGAAGGATTTGGCGGAAGGGTGTGACTTGATGATTCTTCCCACCACCGCCAAGGCTCTCGATATGGATGCCCTGAGCAAGACAGTGGAACTATTAGATGGCTTGAATGCCAAATTCAAAATCCTCTTAACCCAAATCCCTCCCCGCAGTTCGGTTGCGCGTAATATCAGGAAGTCTCTGGAAGAGTCGGGTCTAGATGTGTTTAAAACCGAAATCCCCCGACTCGTTGCCTTTGAACGAGCACCGATGAAGGGGGTGTTGGTGAAAGATTATCCCGACGCGCGATCGCGAACGGCGTGGGAAAGTTACGAAGCGTTAGGGAAGGAGATTCTCCCTTGAGAAAAAGGCCAAAAGCCCATCGGTTTTGTTTTTACTTTGCCCTCTCCTCCCGTAAAATCGAGCGGGCTAGAAACCCTGGTTTGATATCTCTTTTGTTTTAGAGACTCGTATCAAGAGCGGTTTTGAGCTTTAGCTTGATATCTGTTCCTTTTTTGAGAACGACTTCTCCACCCGGACTAGACAACACAAAAGCCGCTGCGGCTGCACCCCCCGCTAAACCACCATGCTTAACTTTCGCTTTATTACCCAGAAAATGACCAGTAGCGGCTCCCGCTAAAATCAGGCCAGCATTTTGAATAAACTTGCCTTTAGTTTTCGACTCGACCTGAGTGTTCACTAACGTTGCATCAATACCATAAGCTGAACCATCTTTGAGCAAAATGTTATCAAAAACTAGATTTAAGCTCGCTTTTTTTCCTCTCTTTGCCTTGACTACATTTTCCAAATGTCCCTGAATTTCAGCATCTTTTAAAGTTTTATTTCCTCCAACTAAAGAGTTTTTAAGTCGCAGAGTGAAGCGATCATTGTTACTGTTTTTCCCTGTAGACAAATCTTGTTGGAGAATCGTATTAAAACTGGTTCCTGCCGGGATAGCCGCTTGCTGATTTTTAGGCTTAGTGGATATCGTGCTGGTTTTATTAGCGACGGCAGTATTCTTTTGATTTGCCGCAGGAGAATTGCTGCTAGTGTTATCGCTTGGCTGACGACAAGCAACGGTGGTACTGAGTAAGGCCGCACTCAGTAAGAATGGCATTAACTTTTTCATGGTTGCTTTCTTCGATCAAATAGACGATGAGAATCCGAATTTTACACCTATCTTGCGCTCACTTCTTGAATAGGTGATCAGATTGGAGGTTATATTCAACACCGCCCTGATCCACTAGGTGGTTTTCCACGTTTGAGGTTGAAAAGCCCCCTAAATCCCCCAATTCTGATACTGCTGGCGAAATATTTGGTTACAAATTGGGTTAAGCAGGGGGAGCTAGCGCCTTGAAATGGGAGCAACGGGTTTGAGCAAAGGGAGTGCCCTGCCACCAGTTGACTAAGCGTACAATATTCATCGCTGTGGCAGTGATGAGATGCTGTAAATGAGCTTTGGAATAGCCAATATAGCGACATCGACGTAAGCCAAAAGCTTTGACAGCTTGAGCGATGGTTCCTTCAATGCCTGCGCGTTGAGCATAGCGCTGCCCAAAGGATTCAGTTGTTTGGGTCTGACGGCGTTGTTGGAGGATGCGGTGTTCGGGCTGCCTTCGCAGCGTCAAGACACGACCTTGCTTTTGAGAACGGGTGCATTGTGAGCGCTCAGGACAAGCTTGACAAGTTGCGTAAGCAAAGGTGACAGCAAGCGTCGGCTGACCTCGGCGGTCAGTCGTCGGTTTCCAGCTTTGACTCAATTGTCCAGTGGGACAGCGTGCCTGCTGTTGCTCCCAGTCCAGCTCAAAATGGTTCAGATCAAACCCTTGCTGAGCTTGCGCTTGCCAACTACTATCCG
The DNA here is from genome assembly GCA_036704025.1 of Stenomitos sp. Taxonomy (GTDB): domain Bacteria; phylum Cyanobacteriota; class Cyanobacteriia; order Cyanobacteriales; family Coleofasciculaceae; genus Allocoleopsis. The sequence continues at coordinate 3,836 of DATNQL010000813.1, read as the reverse complement.
GTAATACCGGCCCCACGATTTCAATCCCATAGCGCTGTTGACTGTTGAGCAGATGTTCGGCACTAATATAGCCTCCATCGAGCAGATGGGTTTTAGGGGTCAGTTGGCGACGATGGAGGCTGGCTTGAATCGTCTCAGTCAGGTTGACATCGGCCGTTGTGGCGGCTGTCGTCTCCACTTGAGTAATCAAATGGGGTTTGTCTGGTTCACAGGTTTCACTCAGATGCACCTTGTAGCCGACCCAATGGGTGTCTCGTTTGGTACTGAAGCGAGCCTCGGTATCGTAGGGGGAATGGACGAGTTGAGAGGCTGGAGGAGTGTTGTCTTGAGTGCGAAAATGCACTTGCTGCTGCTCATCCAGATAGAACTGCTGCACCCAAACCTGGCGTAACACCTCGACGGCAGGCACTTGCGGCAACCACTCTGGGGCGGACTCTGCCCAAATCTCAGCCAGCAGAGCGTAACCATCTCGACCAAACTGCTGCGCTAATTGCTGACGCGGCGCGGCGGCCTTGGGCCACCGATAGTCCTCCATGCGAGTTCCATAGCGTTCAAACCACGCCACGGGAACTCTCTGCTGTAACCACTCGGGGACAATCACAGCCAGACTATTCAAAGCAGCTCGTAAGGTTTCACCCACCACTTCTAGGCGATGCAGCACTCGAACGGCTGCCAGCACATGGGTCGAATCGCTCCTGTGTACGCCGCCTTGACTAAGCCATCCTCGTTGCTGACAGCAGCTTAACAGGCGCTCTAACAGCAACGCTTCTGCCTGAGCACTCACGCTTGCGAGTGCGAAACTCACTCAACACAGAGGCATCGACACCTGGGTCGCCTAACGGCAAGCTTAAAGCGTACTTCCAATCAATCCGACCTCGTACCGCTTGAACCGCTTGGGCATCTGTGAGATCCTCGATGTACTGCATCACCGTAATCAGCGCTAGTCGCCATGCTGACCACGCGGGTTGCCCTTGTGTTGAGGGAAACAACGACCGAAAGTCTTCATCGCTGTAAATGCTGCCTAATTCATCCCGCAGCACCATGACCACACTGCCGTTGGCAAAGGCGGCGCGGGCAATCGTTGCTGTCTCTTCTGGTATTGGGTCAATCGACTCAATTCTCAACGACATTGAAATCGTCTCTCTAGAGGTCTCAGAGCATTCTCACTGGTACTTACTCGATTCACAGGTTTTACTCCAGTTCTTTTCCACCTCTGCCAGTCATTTGTTATCCAAGATGAATCTCTTGTAAACAAAGATGAATTTCGCCAGCAGTATCAATTTTGGGGGACTTTGAAACCCAGTTCCTCCCACCCCTCTCGTTCTCCCCTAAGAGGGGAGAGGACAAAGGACGAAGCCTTTTTTATTAGGGGGCTAGGGGGGCTAAATGCAGGATTTTGAGGTCGAGCAAGAGATGTGTATACACCGTAGCCTTGAAAAGGGGGGAATATAAGTCCCCCTTTTTAAGCCGGAGCTTTAGTGAGGAGATTCAGGGGGATCTCCGGTGTTGAATTTCACTAACCGAGCAGTATTGGGACGGGACGTATCACGGAGGTGGAAAACCAATATTAATTCGTGGAGAGTAAGCTGTGACGCATTTAAGAAAGCCTATTTCCACACCCTACACCCTACACCCCACACCCCTTATGACAATTTCGCTGCACATCAGCTTATCAGTATCTGTATGCAGCTAGGCGTTTTACCAAAATTGCATGACAAAATTACTCTGGCGAGTACTCTTCCGGCACCGACGCCCTAGTCAATGTAGCGATCCCCGGTTTTGCCCCAAAACTGTACCAAAAACTTGATTGGCGAATTGCTCAAAAGCAACTCGACAGGGATCGCTACCCCGATTAAACTGAAATATTAACTAAAGGTCAGTTACACAGCATACAATACAAAACTTAATATACAACATTCGTTATGGTGAGAGGTTATCCCGTGCGTACTTCAAGCATCTCCAAAACAGAAACTCCAAGCCCAATCCAGTGCATCACTCGGCAAACTGGGGCTTATGCCTTAATTGACAGCCTTAGGCGTCATGGTGTTGAGCATATTTTCGGCTATCCGGGTGGAGCCATTCTGCCCATTTATGACGAACTCTACCTCTGGGAAGCCAGGAATGAAATTCAGCATATCCTTGTGAGACATGAGCAGGGAGCTGCCCACGCCGCTGATGCTTATGCTCGTGCTACCGGTAAAGTAGGCGTATGTTTTGGCACCTCCGGCCCGGGTGCCACCAACCTAGTGACTGGTATTGCCACGGCTCACATGGACTCAATCCCGATGGTAATTATAACCGGTCAGGTAGGCCGTGCAGCAATCGGGACTGATGCCTTTCAGGAAACCGATATTTATGGCATTACGCTACCGATTGTCAAGCATTCTTATGTCGTGCGTGATCCCAAAGATATGGGGCGAATTGTCGCCGAAGCCTTCTTAATCGCCAGTACAGGTCGTCCAGGGCCAGTTCTGATTGATGTGCCCAAGGATGTCGGTTTAGAGCAATTTGACTATGAGCCAGTAGAACCTGGAACGGTTAGATTACCGGGTTATCGCCCAACGGTGAAGGGTAATCCTCGTCAAATTAACCAAGCCCTGAATCTAATTCGTCGGGCACGGCAACCCCTGCTTTATGCTGGGGGGGGTGCCATCACCTCTGGGTCTCATGCCCAGTTACAAAAATTGGCGGAAATCTTCCAAATTCCCGTGACGACGACGCTGATGGGTAAGGGAGCCTTTGACGAATCCCATCCCTTAGCTTTAGGAATGCTAGGGATGCATGGCACCGCCTATGCCAACTTTGCGGTGAGTGAGTGTGACTTGCTGATTGCAGTGGGTGCGCGGTTTGATGACCGAGTCACTGGGAAACTCGATCAATTTGCTTGTCACGCCCAAGTGATTCACATTGATATTGACCCCGCTGAGGTTGGGAAAAACCGAGCACCGCAAGTGCCGATTGTGGGGGATGTCCGGCAAGTATTGATGGATTTGTTGCGTCGGCATGAGGAATTAGGAATTCCACCAGAACCCAACCAAACCAGGGAGTGGTTGGCACGGATTAACCGTTGGCGTGAGGACTATCCTTTGCAGGTACCTCAACATTCCGATAGTTTGTCGCCTCAAGAAGTAATTGTAGAATTGGGGCGTCAGGCACCACAGGCTTACTTCACGACCGATGTGGGTCAGCATCAAATGTGGGCGGCGCAATTCCTCAAAACGGGGCCACGTCGCTGGATTTCCAGTGCGGGCTTGGGTACGATGGGTTTTGGGATACCCGCCGCGATGGGGGTCAAAATCGCACTGCCCCATGAGCAGGTGATTTGTGTCGCTGGGGATGCCAGCGTTCAGATGAATATTCAAGAACTGGGCACCTTGGCGCAGTACGGGATCAACGTGAAGACGGTGATTATTAACAACGGCTGGCAGGGGATGGTGCGTCAGTGGCAAGAGGCGTTTTATGGAGAACGCTATTCTTCCTCGAATATGGAGGCAGGAAAGCCGGACTTTGTGAAGTTGGCGCAGGCTTATGGGATCAAGGGCATGGTGATTAAGAGTCGGGAGGAGTTGAAGGATGCGATCGCAGAAATCTTAGCTCACGATGGCCCGGTTCTCGTCGATGTCCATGTCAAAAAAGACGAAAACTGTTATCCCATGGTCGCTCCAGGCAAGAGCAATGCACAGATGATTGGTTTGCCAGAGCGCCCCAAACTTGATCAAGCGATCGAATTAGTTTATTGCACTAGCTGTGGAGCCAAAAATGTAGCAACGAACAACTTCTGTCCGGAGTGCGGCACGAAACTCTAAGTTAACTCTGCTCCACTAAGATTGAAAATT
>DATNQL010000812.1:0-4021 GCA_036704025.1 Stenomitos sp. | reverse complement strand
GACTCAAGCTCTACTTCTTCACCCACTCGCAAGTCGTGTGGAGGGATGAAGCAACTGGGGTCGTTGAAGCGTTCAAAACACCTCTCTACGGGCGCGGATTCAGAAACCCCGCCCTCAACAACGTAGGGCGGGGTAGTTCATTACTTGATGACCGAATCCGGTTCGTGATTAGGAAAGATGGCTCAAAACAGCGATTGCTTGAAAAAAGCAGAGCCAAAGGCGATCGCGCATCGTATACTAGCCAATGCACAACACAGCTCTGATCAAAAGACATTCGACACCAACAACTAATCGTGGTGTTACCCCAAAGTTAAAGTGCAAACGCTCCTAGCTCCTCAGTACAATTAGCGAATGACTCTAAAAGCCCGTAAACAATTTGCACAACATTGGCTACGCAGTGAGGCAGCGCTCAACCAAATTGTTGCAGCCGCTCAATTGCAAAAGAGCGATCGCATCCTGGAAATTGGCCCCGGTACTGGCATTCTCACCCGCCGCTTATTACCGGAAGCCGAATCTGTAGTCGCCGTAGAGATTGACCGCGACTTGTGCAAGCTATTAGTCCAAAAGCTCAGGTCGTTTGATAACTTCTTGCTGCTGCAAGGTGACTTTCTTACCCTTGACTTAGATACGCAGCTAGCCTCCTTCCCCGCTTTTCAGAACCCCAAGAAGGTTGTTGCTAATATTCCCTACAACATCACTGGCCCAATTTTAGAGAAGCTATTGGGTACCATTGCTCAACCAGCCGCTGACCCTTTTGATTTAATCGTACTCTTGGTGCAAAAAGAGGTTGCTGAACGGTTATACGCAAAGCCTAGTTCGCGAGCATTCGGTGCATTGTCAGTCCGGGTGCAGTATGTGGCAGAGTGTGAATTAATTTGCGAAGTGCCCGCCAAAGCCTTCTCCCCGCCACCCAAAGTTGATTCTGCGGTGGTGCGGTTGCGTCCGCGCCGGATGGAACTCCCAGCCACTGACCCCAAATGGTTAGAGACATTGGTGAAACTGGGCTTTTCCAGTAAGCGGAAAATGTTGCGAAATAATTTGAAATCGGTGATCGAGAGTGATCGCCTTACCCAGTTGCTGGAACAATTAGATGTTAACCCCCAAGCTCGCGCAGAAGACCTGAGCGTGCAACAGTGGGTTGCTTTGAGTAACTTGTTAACCGATTGTAGAGCGGGAATTTCAGCTCCCATCTAACATCCAAAATCCTTGCATCCAAAATCGAGTAATGCGCTCCTACTCCCTAATTGCCCCAGCCAAAATCAATCTGTATCTGGAAATTCTAGGCGATCGCCCCGATGGATATCACGAGTTGGCGATGATTCTTCAGAGCATCGAGTTAGCCGACCAAATTGAAGTCCGTGCGATCGGTACCGATACCATCCTCATTCACTGCGACGAGCCTCAAGTGCCGAATGACCACAGCAACCTCGCCTACCGAGCTGTGGAATTGATGGCTAAGGAATTTCCTGCTGTTTTCGCTAAGTTCGGTGGTGTGGAAATTACCATCAAAAAGCATATTCCGGTAGCGGCTGGACTAGCAGGAGGTTCGACCAATGCTGCCGCTGTTTTAGTGGGAATAGATATGATGTGGCAGTTGGGACTCACCCAGCCGGAATTACAAGACTTAGCCGCACAGCTTGGCTCAGATGTGCCGTTTTGCTTGGCGGGTGGCACGGCGCTGGCGACCGGTCGAGGTGAGCAACTTAATTCTCTCTCAGCTCTGGATTCTCTTTATGTTGTCTTAGCGAAAGACCGCAATCTCATGATTTCGACTCCGTGGGCTTATAAGGCTTACCGCTCTGAGTTTGGTCATACCTATGTGCGTGATACAGAGAGTTTAGAATCCCGTGCCCATCGAGTTCATTCGGGGCCGATGGTTAATGCGATTCGTCACAAGGATGGCTCAGAAATTGGTCGGTTACTGCACAATGATTTAGAAAAAGTGGTATTACCAACCACTCCCCAAGTAGCACAACTGAGGGAAGCATTTCAAAGTAGCGGTGTTTTGGGAACCATGATGTCTGGATCGGGACCCACTGTGTTTGCTCTGTGCGAGTCGGAGGCTCACGCACAGGAGGTTCAGCAAAGAGTCAGGGGAATGATTGCCAACCCAGATGTAGATTTCTGGGTGACACGGTTTTCTCATCGGGGCATTCAGGTTGTCTCGTCGGTTAGTTGATGGGTTGAAGGTTAACCAGGTTGCAGGTTAAAGGTTGTCTGTCCAAGCGTGTGGCGGCAGCTGATTAGGAGAAGTTTCAGTGTTCCATCGTTAGGCGTGTTTTCAGACCCTTTCGATCCCCCCCAGCCCCCCTTAACAAGGCTACGGTGTACACATAAGTCTTCTCTACTTACGTTTGAGGTTGAAAAGCCCCCTAAATCCCCCAATTCTGGGGGACTTTGAAACCCAGTTCCCCCCAAAGTTGGCCGGAGCTTTAGTGAGGAGCTAGGGGGGCTAAATGCAGGATTTTGAGGTCGAGCAAGAGATGTGTATACACCGTAGCCTTAACAAGGGGGGAGAATTGAACCACAATCAATTGACATTTAAGCAAATGCTTATGTATTCTAATGATAGTTAAGCATTTGCTTAAGTATTGAGTTTCTCTGTATGAGTAGACCTGCCGCTAGTGCTGATATTTTTCAGGCGATCGCAGATCCAACCCGACGCGCTCTCCTGGATCGGCTACGCGACGGTGAGCAATCGGTGAAGCAGCTTGCTGAACCCTTTGAGATGTCCATGCCAGCCATTTCCCAGCACTTGCATATCCTTTGTGATGCGGGTTTAGTCACCCAGCGCAAACTAGGACGCCAGCGCCTCTATCAGCTTAATCCTGAACCTCTTAAGGAAGTATCTGATTGGGTGAATCCGTATGAGCAGTTCTGGCGAGAGAAACTCGATGCCCTTGGCAAGTATTTGGAGGAAAATCCATGCTCCGAGACTTAAAGCTAGATGTCTTTTACCCCTACTCTCCCGAAAGGGTTTGGCAGGCGATTACAAACCGACGTGTGTTGGCACACTGGTTGATGGAAAACGACTTTGAGCCACGAGTCGGACATAAATTTCGGTTCCAGCCTCAGCCGCACCAAGGAGTGAATGAAGCCATCCACTGTGAGGTTATCGAACTCGATGAACCCAGGAGTCTCTCCTATACTTGGCGGGGTGGGTTGATGGGGAAGCCAACAATTGTGACGTGGAGACTGGTACCAATGGAGGGGGGTACACAGCTTCTGCTTGAACATAAGGGTTTTGAAAGCCATGCGCTCGCCTGCGGTACCACCCAAAGCGTAACTGCACGGAGTCAGCCAACGCATCATGAGCAGACATGGCAAGACAAGTCTATACCTAGGGCATTTCTGGAGACTCGAATGCCACAGCCCATTGAGCCAAGAACGCCATTATCTAGAGGATATGGTAGAGCCGAGAGCATTGATACTGTTACTCTCAACTTTTATCTCAATGGGGGTTGGCACGCTGTCCTTAACAGCCAACTCCAGAATCTGTTGAGCGATCGCATACTCCAAAAATAGATTTTCGTAGTCCGGCTTAAGGGCAAGGAAGTGAATGATGTCTAGCCTAGAATCACTAGAATTAGCGGGCGTACCCGTTTTAGTTCGTCCGCCTGCCAACCCCAGTTTAAGCGCCCCACTCATCGTTCTGTGGCACGGTGCCGGGATACCAGGCAGCGAGGAGATGCTGGCAGAACTATTGCCGCTTGAAGAGATGCAAGCTTGGAAAGCCTATCTCGGATTGCCACTGTTTGGAAAGCGTCTGCCAGTTGGTGGTACTGATGAGATGAGGCGACGACAGCTAAAAGACTACGTGTTACAGGCGCTGCTTCCTACTGTCGAACAAGCCATGCAAGAGTTACCGGATGTTGTTCGCGCATTGCAAGCACGATTTAGCATTGATGACAGGGAAGGAATTGGTTTGTTTGGTTTCTCGGTTGGTGGGATCGCCGCATTACTCACCTTGCTGGAAAGTCCTTTGCCAATTACTACAGCCGTGCTAGCTGGCGTTACCAAA
>DATNQL010000811.1:0-16973 GCA_036704025.1 Stenomitos sp. | reverse complement strand
ATGCTGGTCGTTTCAGGAATATGTTCGGCAACAGTATAAAAAGGCTTCATACTAGCCGCGTTTTTGGCTTCCTGGACAATCCAATGCATGAAATCGTAGTTAGCAATTTGTCGCGCCGCATCAAAGCGAATGCCATCAATATGATACTCTTTAACCCAGAAGTTTACTTGGTCACCCATAAACTTGCGGGCTGGATAAGTCTCTAGATTTTCGTCGTAGAATTCGTAATTAAACTCTGGTCCCCAGTTATTATCCGGGTCACGAGGAGAGTGGTGATACCAGTAGTCGTGGTCAATCTGTGTCAGAGGACTTTCGGCTTCTGAGTGATTATAAATCCCGTCCATAATCACACGAATTCCACGAGCATGACACTCATCAATCAGGTTTTTCAACTCGTTAGTCGTGCCATAGCTAGATTCTGTAGCGAAGAAATAGCGAGGGTTATAACCCCAGCTATGATCACCAGGATACTCTTTGACTGGCATTAACTCGATCGCGTTAATTCCTAAGTCAACTAAGTAATCTAATTTTTCTACAACATGCTTGTATTTCCCTCTGGCGTAGGGGTCATCCTCACCACCGGAGAAGTCGCCAACATGCAGTTCGTAGATGACTAGTTCATGATCGGCAGGTAATGGCTTGTCGTCGTGTTGCCAAACATAGGTATCAACAATTCTTTCCCCATCTTTAATCCGCACATTACCATTTTGGGTAGAATCATCAATATCGGTAGCGTAGGGGTCATTGACGTCTACCCATTGGTCGGGTTCAAAGAACCACGATTTGGATTGGACACGAAATTTATACTGATACACTCCATCCTCAAGCTCCACCTGAGTCCGGAAATAACCATCTTTATCTTTCTTCATCGGAATTTCTTCCCAGTTGGAAAAAGACCCGATTAAAGAGGCTCCTTTGTTATAAGGAGCGAATAATGAAAATTCGATTGAACTAGCCATTAGATTATGAGGAGAAATTTTAAACAAGCTGAGCTGTATTGTCAGAGTTTTTTCCTTGCTACAGCATCCGTCTAGAGTTAGATTTTTCTAGCTAACAAGTTAATTTGAAAATAAATTAGCTTGTAGCTTATTCTAAGATAACCCCCTATAAAATTTAGAATTTATGAGCGATAGAACTCACTAAAATTCACGATATTGGTATTGATACCTAAGATGAGAATCAAGCAAGCTGATTATATATTTCGTGAGTTTTACTTATAATTCACTGAACTATTAAATATTAAATATATATAAAAGCCCCTGCTTAAACAGGGGCTTTTAAAATCAGCGAGACATATTATCGTTCTTTGTTATTTTTTGTGGCTTTGCTTGCCACCTTCGCGACCAATTTCAGACATGTGTTCACGATCTTTGCTTACAGTTTCGCCACCTTTGCGACCCGCTTCTCTGGCTTCCTCTGAGCTAAATTCATGGGCGGTTCCCTTCTCGTGAGCTGCCTTTCCACCTTTGCTAGCAATCTCTCTTTGTTTATCCTCATCCATTGAGGCGAAGCCACGTTTGCTTGTATCAGACATAGCTGTACTCCTTTTGTTAAAAGCTATTAAAAGCTTGGTAAATTTCTTCTATAGTCTAGGAAGTGAGAACAACCATCTCTTCTCTCTTAAGAAAGAGTTATTATCTCCTTCTCATGAATGAGGTGATAAGTTCTTTTACCTATTGTCTAACTGGACAAAGTTGATGATCATTGTAGTTAGTATTCTCCTGGGTCAAAAGGGCTAATCAGGTAGAACTGTGCTATGAATTCTTGATTATGCAAAGAGGAAAAAATAAGAATTTCGTCTAAAGGGATGGTTAAAAACGCGCATCTTCAACCTTACCTAGCAAGTAGTCAACTGAAGGCTCGCCACCTCTATTGTTCAGTTCGGCTTTCCCTTATATAATCAAGCTACTTTTATCCATACATGCTCACCAAAAACCATCTTTCATCTTAGAACAAAAAGAATAGCTAGTAAAAACGTTAAAAGAGCCTAAAGGGCAGAGATGATTGTAACTGCTCTGCCTTATACTCCTTCGTCCAATCATTTTCAATGTAAACTCGAAAATTTTTGCATTGAAATGACCCTCCTAATTGAATTCATCGACACAAACTCAACTCTAGGCTGTGAGCTGATCTGGGTCAGTCTATATGTGCCTAGGGATACAGGTTTTTTGTGAGTAGGTTGTGTGAATCTCTATGGGGGGAGGCGATTGCCAGAGTGGAAGATGAAGAATGAAGAGAAGCGATCGCATTTTTGTTCTCCTAACCCACCATCACCATCAACCGTGACCTTCTTTCGTAAGAAGGCGCTGGTCATAAACTCTACTGTGTCTTTCAATCAGGGATTATGCCACAATACTTCGGACAATTGCACACAACCGAACAGCCTTGGTCAAGCCTTGGAGCCGTACAAGCCATACAACAAGGGGAGCGCCATATCCTCTTTCAGTGTGGCACACCCTGTCTAACCATTAGTGTACTCGCGCCGAACTTAATTCGGGTACGCATGACGCCGACAGGTGAATTCCTCGCGCATCGGTCGTGGGCGGTGGCGCAGGCGGATGAGCAATGGTCGGTTGTGCCCTTTGTGGTAGAAGAAACAGCAGATGCGGTAGAAATCAAAACCGAGCAGTTGCGTCTCGTGGTCCATCGTGACCCTTGTCGCCTTCAATTTTTTGACTCACAAGGACAGCCTTTTGCTCAAGACGCCGACCCCGCAATGGGCTGGCGGGAAGGTGCTGTTGCGGGTTGGAAACAAATTGAAACAGACGAACATTTCTATGGCTTTGGTGAGCGCACGGGTTTGCTGGATCAGATGGCTAAAGTTAGAACCAACTGGACGTTCGATGCGCTTGATTACGATGTACTGACCGATAACATGTATCAAGCGATTCCCTTCTTCATGGCGTTGCGTCCGGGGGTGGGGTACGGGTTGTTCTTCAACACCACGTTCTGGAGTCAGTTCGATATGGGTGCTGAGCACCCCAGTGTCTGGCGGATGGAAACACGGGGCAGTGAATTAGATTATTACGTGATTTATGGCTCTGAACCTGTAGACATCCTCAGTACCTACACTCAACTCACGGGTCGGATGCCCTTACCTCCCCAATGGGCATTAGGTTACCAGCAGTGCCGTTGGAGCTACGAATCAGATGCGGTGGTGCGCGAACTTGCCCGTGAATTTCGTCAGCGCCGGATTCCCTGTGATGTCATCCATCTCGACATTGACTATATGAAGGGCTACCGGGTTTTTACCTGGAGTCCTAAGCGCTTCGGGGATGCCCCTGAGTTGCTCAACGAGCTCAAGCAAGACGGATTCAAGACCGTCACAATTATTGACCCAGGTGTGAAGTATGAGCCAGAAGCCGATTATGAGGTGTTTGACGAGGGATTAAAAAACGACTATTTTGTACGAAAAACGGATGGACAACTGTTTCATGGCTACGTCTGGCCTGATAAGGCGGTTTTTCCGGATTTTCTCCGCCCTGAAGTCCGGGATTGGTGGGGACGCTGGCAAAAGAGCTTAACGAGTATTGGTGTTGCGGGTATCTGGAATGACATGAACGAACCCGCACTCGATGACCGTCCATTTGGTGACCCAGGTAATAAGATTTGGTTTCCACTGGATGCCCCCCAGGGTCCAGTTGAGGAGAGAACGACTCATGGTGAAACTCACAACCTTTACGGGTTGATGATGGCACAGGCGTCGTGTCAAGGGTTGGAGGAGTTACGTCCCACGGAGCGTTCCTTTGTGCTCACGCGTTCCGGTTTCGCGGGGATTCAACGCTGGTCAGCGGTGTGGACGGGGGATAATCAATCCCTGTGGGAACACTTGGAAATGTCAATCCCGATGCTGTGTAACCTGGGTTTATCCGGTGTGGCCTTTGTCGGGGCGGATATTGGCGGATTTGCAGGTAACGCAACAGGTGAACTGTTTGCACGTTGGATGCAGGTGGGAATGCTTTACCCCTTAATGCGGGGACATTCTGCCATGAGTACAGCACGGCATGAGCCTTGGGTATTCGGGGACAAGGTGGAGAGTATTTGCCGCGATTATATTGAACTTCGTTACCGCCTGCTCCCCTACCTCTACACTCTCTTCTGGGAAGCAGCAACCACGGGCGCACCGATTCTACGACCCTTACTTTATCATTTTCCCCATGACCCGCAGACCTATACCCTATCCGACCAGGTGATGCTGGGTTCCTCACTGCTAGCCGCCCCGATTTACCGTCCAGGGGTAGAACATCGTGCGGTGTACTTGCCTGAAGGTCGCTGGTATGACTGGTGGAGTGGCGAAGCCATTGATGGCCCCACTCACATCTTGGCAGATGCCCCCCTCGAACGGATGCCCATGTATATTCGTGCCGGTTCGATTATTCCCATGGCACCCGTCAGGCAATATGTGGACGAACGTCCCTTAGACCAGATGACGCTGTGGGTTTGGATGGGTACGGGTGAATTGACCCTGTATGAAGATGATGGTCGCAGCTTCGACTATAAAACGGGTGCTTATTGCCTCACCACCTACCGCGTTCGTACAGAAGGGACACAAACCGTTGTTGAAATTGGGCAACGTGAGGGGAACTGGTCACCTCCAGAACGTGAAGTGACTGTGGAACTGATTGGTGTGGGTGAACAACGCTTTGTGGATAATGGAACGCCACGTCAGTTGACTTTTTCCACGGCAGTATAGGCTAAGGTAGTCTTGGCAATACCACAATTACCAATTCCCTTTTTTGGTCAAGATCGGCTAATGTAGCGGAATTGAACTGGGATTACAGCCGAGTAATTCCAGAGTAATGGGGAGGTTGTGCTGTGAGTTTGGGTAAATGGATTGGCTTATTGGCCTTTATCCTTTCCCTGTATATTTTGTGGCAAATTCGGGAAGTCCTTCTCCTGATATTTGCTGCTGTCGTGCTGACCAATGCTTTAAATGTTTTGGTGGAACGATTCTCCCGATCGGGTATCAAGCGGGGTTTTTCTGTCCTGTTGTCGGTGCTGGTATTACTGACTATCTTGGTCGGATTTTTCTTGCTGATTGTACCGCCCTTCGCTGAGCAGTTTCATGAACTGAGTTTATTAGTTCCTAAGGGAATACAACGCTTTAGCACTTGGGTTGAAACACTCCAAGCTCGTATTTCTCCGCAGTTAATTAAATATCTCCCAAGTATTGAGCAACTGAGCCAACAATTACAACCTTTAGTCAATCGACTATTAGGCGGTGGCATTACTTTTTTTTCTAACTCTTTGGGAGTTCTCGTTAAGATTTTGCTAGTGATCGTTTTGACGTTGATGTTACTCGCTAACCCTGAAGCTTATAGGAGAAGCTTTGTACGTCTTTTTCCAGCGTTTTACAGACGTCGAGTTGACTACATCTTGAATGAATGCACGGTCGCTTTGCGAGGGTGGCTAGGTGGAATTGTTTTTAATATGTTCGTCATTGCCTCATTGAGTTTTGTGGGATTGTTGATTCTGAGAATAAGATTACCTCTGGCACAAGCAGCTTTGGCTGGATTTTTCACCTTTATTCCGAATATTGGGCCGACGCTAAGTGTAATACCCCCAATGGCGATCGCACTTCTCGATACTCCTTGGAAGTCTTTTGCTGTCTTACTTCTCTACGTCTTAATTCAACAGGTTGAATCGCATTTATTGACTCCTTATGTTATGGCACAGCAGGTATCACTGCTTCCGGCTGTAACCTTATTAGCTCAAGTATTTTTTGCGACATTTTTCGGATTCTTAGGGTTACTTTTGGCTCTCCCTCTTACTGTTGTGGGTCAGGTTTGGTTAAAGGAAGTCTTAATTAAAGATATTCTGGATCAATGGCATTCTGCCTCAGAAAATCAAACAGAAATTGTCATGGTTCCTGACACCCCGGATGTTAGTGAATCTTCCGAGGAAGATGGTGAGAAGAAAATTCCAGAAGAGGTAGATTAACCTTCTCAAATAAATCCCCTACTTCCAAAGTGATATCGCCACCGTTACCCGATCGCGTAGTAGAGTCGATTAGTGAGCGATCAAGTTCTAAGTTTTGTGTCGTCTGGATGGTGATGTCATCAGCAATGCCTGTGGATTGCACCGTGCTGAAAGCTCCACTGGATGAGCCATTGAGGAGTATCGAGAAGAGTTGCTTTCACAGCCTAACGTAAAAATTCTGTGTGCAAAAGATATACAACGTCAACGCAGGTATCCTTATCCTTATTCCCAATGCACTAAACTAAAATCACTTCACTTGGCGCGTACCAGTACCACAAGCTAAAACACCATTGTGATAGATAGGGTCAGCTAGTAGCTTTACACCAGGGCGCTCAGACTTGCATTTAATGGAGTAAGAGTTACCTTGGCTATCTACAAAAACAGCGCCGACATAGCCTTTATGGTCTTGATACTTTTGCCGAGGAATTGCATAATTAAATGCTGCTCTTGCCGTAATCCGTATTGAATAGGTATAGGCTTTTGACTCCATGAGAGAACCTAATATCTTCTGAGAAGAGGTGAACTTAGCGTACCGGGAGTAGTAAGTTCTCTGAGCACGATTGATTTGAGCAACGTTATTTTTCGCTTCGCCTTGATGAGCCTTACAGTTCTGCTTGAGGAAACGATCCTCGCAGGCTGAATGAAATAGGGGATCGATGTGTACTAGAAAAATACCAGGAGCAATAAAAATGAGGCAGGGTACCAATAAAATATATAACAGCCAAGTTCCCTGGCGGGCAACACGTCGGTTCGGATAAGCTTCTTTCACGGGCAATCTATCGGATATGGGAGATTTCCCCTATCTATATCTCACAACAGATCTTCTTATGCAGATGTAAAATTGCCTTTCCGTTAATAGTCATTTCACCGTCATACGAATTCAAACACAAAAACAGAAGGAAATTAATATGAAAATTAATCAATCGGCTCTCCCGGAGCTATTGGTTTAAGGTCTTCTTTTCTAGCCATTAGACTTTAATGTTTCTAAGCATTCATACTCGTTTTTTCTAAGCTAATCTCTACTAATGGCGCTAGTGTGATTTCAATCAACTAAAACTATGATTTTAATAGTTGACTTTAGTCAGAAAAAACAGTGTAAAAACTCAAAAACTGCCACAATTAGAGATGTGACAGTTAGAGACTGATGGCTTGAAGCCTTGATTAAACAAGGATTCTATTGAGTTTAACCTTACGAGCATGGAGGGATTTGAACCCCCGGCCCTCAGAACCGGAATCTGATGCTCTATCCACTGAGCTACATGCCCTTACTTCCTCACCATAGCATATCACGGGATGAACACTATAGGTAAGCCATCGGATCGACAGGTTCGCCATCTTGACGCACTTCAAAATGGAGATGAGGGCCGGTGGATAATCCTGTAGAGCCTACCGCCGCGATCGCTTCTCCAGGCTTTACGATTTTTCCTTGACTCACATACAGCTTACTGGCGTGACCGTAGAGAGTCGTAATCCCACCGCCATGGTTGATAATCACCGTATTACCGTAGCCACCGTACCAACCCGCAAAAATCACTTTACCGCCTTCTGCCGCCCGAATCGTGCTGCCATAGCTGGCACCAAAGTCAATGCCCGCATGGAAGCGCTCTTGGCGGAGAATGGGATGACGCCGCCAACCAAAGCCGCTAGTAATCTCGGCGTCACTGGGGAACATCAGCGAACCATTGCTAAAAACGCCAGTGTGGGGAAACGTTGCCTTGTTCGAGGCGGCAACTTCCCGACGAATCAGGACACCAATATTTCTTGAATCGATCGCTAACTGCGCTTGGGCTGATTCTAAGGCTTGCTTGTCAGTTTTGAGCCGTTCCATCAGTTGCTGCTGCGCCACCAGTTGGGCTTGATACTGCGCCTTTTGGGTTAACAGTTGCTGAGTTAAAAGAGCAATTTGGTTTTTCTGTGTCTCAACTTGGATTTTTTGCTGGTTAATCCGATTGGCTTCGGCTTTGAAGCTGACTAAGATTTTCCGATCCGCTTGATAAAGCAATTTGACGTGACGACGGCGATCCAAAAAGTCATTGAGGTTTTGGCTTTTAAGTAAGATATCCCAACCAAAACCGGTGCGCCGTTGGCGTTGCAGGAAGCGTAGTCGAGCAATAATCGCAGCCTGTTTTTGATAATAGCGACTTTCTGCGATCGCTAATTCCTCTTGCACTGCTCTCAGGCGCTTGTTGGCGAGTTCGATTTGAGCCGCATAATCTTGATAAGTGTTATCAGTAGCCTGAATGTTTTGTTGAATACCAGTCAGTTGACTTTGAACCGCTTGTTCAATCTTCGAGAGGCGATCGCGTTCTTTTTGCAGTTGCGATCGCTGCTGATCGATAGTTTGCTGCATCTGTTCCAGGGTGTCCACAGATGCGGGACTGGCAGAAGGATCGGCACTCACCGGTGTTGCTACGGCAAGCAGCCAGATGAGCAGGCAAAAAGCAATCAGGTAAACGCCAAAATTCTTCCTTGTTCCCAGTTTTCGTCGGCTCATCGGCTCATGGTTAACAGGGCAGGTAAGCTGATGTGCAGCTCAATTGCCATAGCGAAATTGTCATAAGGGGTGTGGGGTGTGGAAATAGGCTTTCTTAAATGCGTCACAGCTTACCACACCCGCCCCTAGAAAAACATTCATCATATCAAACCCAACTTATCGAAGAAAACGCAAAGACGCTCCCGACACGAGTCCCAAGGGTGTAATATCATGCCCGTCTAATGACCCATAATAAAAACTCTCTGCGTCTCCCACTCTCCGTGTCCCCGTGTCCCCATGTCCCCGCATCCCCGTGTCCCCGTGTCCCCTTGTCCTTGAAAGACCCCTTTTTCCAGGTGAGCCTGATTCAATCGTGGGGTATCCGTCGCGACTGTGGATCATCCGTTGGGGGTTTAACAGACGTTTCCGTATATTCGCAAAAGATATTGAGTCCGATTTTGACAATATAAAAGACAACCATCGCCGCGATTGCAGGAGTAAGGGGAAATTCCTGGGCGGCTGCCAACCCTTCCAAGGAGACAATTAACTGGGCGAACAAGGGTGTACTGCCTGGATGATGGCTGTATTCTTGGAAGGTTGTGCGAAAGTTATCATTCTCACACAGTTGCTCACGCACTTGCTTGAGCATCGCCTGTCGCAAGCGTGCTAGCTCATAGGATTTGGTGTGCCCACTCACCTGACTCAATAACTCATCAAAGGAATCGTAAAACCTGCCGTCGTATTGTTCCAGGGTCGTCAACACCTTTTGAACCGAGTCATCCCCCTGTAGAATTTCTCGATAATGATTAATTTCACTACTAGTTAATTGAGCATCCATTCTGAGTTATTTTGATTTTGATCGTTAACTTTAAATATCTATTTATTATTGGAACATTGCGGATGCCGCCCACCATTGGTACAAATAAATTTAATTTGCTCAACCTCTAAATTGTTCACTGAGGCAAAATTAACCCCCGTGATGCGGGCTGATGAAGTCGTGAGCGCTGGCTTTGCCAGAAATTGATTGGACCGAACTGGGGGTGTGGTGACAAAAGCCGTTCCCAGTAAATCCGCTCCTGCGAGATTAGCTCCGCGCAAGTCAGCATGACTCAGATCGGAGTTCTGGAGATTGGCCTTTTGCAACTGGGCATTTCTCAGATCCACTCCAACTAGTTTAGTGGAACTTAAATCAGCTTCTTGGAGGTTAGCGCTACTCAAATTCGCCCCCGAAAGATTGGCACCTTGCCAGTTGGATTGAGATAAATTAGCAAAAGTGAAATCGCTTCTCACCGCTTTCACTTTTCCCATGCGAGCACCATGCAGATTGGTACGAGCGAATTTGGCTTCTCCCAAGTCAGCACCCGTTAGGCTGGCATTTTCTAAGACAGCCTGACGCAAATCGGCACTAATCAGTTGAGCGCTACTCAGGTTTGCCCCTGTGAGTCGGCTGTTGGCTAAGTTGGCTCGGTTGAGTGTCGCCCGCATCAAATTCGTGCTATTCAACACCGCATTGGTCAAATTGGAACCCGTTAAATCGGCATCCCTGAGATCCGCACCACTCAAGTCTGCAATCCAATCATCAAAGGTGCCAAAGCGTTCATCTTCACCCGGCCCGTAAAAGATGCTATTGCGTAAACTGGCATTGGTCAACTTGGCGGAGCGGCAGTTAATCCCAGACAGGATGAGGTTGTCTAGCACTAGGCTAAATTGGGCAGAGCCAGTACTCACCTGACTGAGATCGGTGCGACTGAGTTCGGTTTCGGGGAGTTGACCGGTGTAAATGGTGACAATTTTGGCGATCGCTCTTTTCGTCGCTCGTTGTCGCAACGCAACCCACTGTTGAGATTCGGCTGTCCCTCGATGCTTTAGCATCTCTTGGTCATTTTGCAGCGCTTGATTCAACCGTTGCAGAGGAGCTAATGCTTCCGGCCCTTTACTCACCAAGGCTTGTTGGATGGCGTCAATCGAACTGGGGGTTTTTTCCTGAGCCAGCAAATCCACCAGAAATGGAACGGCACGCGCATCATCCAGCCTTGCCAGTGCCAGGATGACTCCTTGTCGTTCTTCTATCGCCTTACCAGGAGTGGAGCTTAATTGCTTCACGAGCTCCAGAAACACCTGATTGTCCTGTTTTTTGAACTCTCGCCGATTAGCCTGACTTTGAATATAAATTTGAGTCCCGACAAAGGTTCCCAGGATCGACGCCATACTGGCAAATGCGATCAGCAGCAGAGTCACACCTGGATGTTGGCGCATCCACAGCCAGAGATTCAGAGGTTGCCGCTTCGGTGTTTGGGACGTCAGAACAATGGTTGTGACGGTGCGGGTGGGTCGTTGCCTTGGTTCTGCGGCTTCATCGGGGAAGGGTAAACCGTCTTCCATCTCTAGTGTGACGGTCGGGTTATGCCCTAGTGATTGCCCCGTTTGAAACGAATTTGGGTAGGATGAGGAATGCTTACGACCAACCAAGACATAGGTTCCAGCCAATTGATCGTGTAGAGTGCGGCGTCGAGCGTTAAACAGATAACAACCACTCTCTGCCAAGAGCATGACTCCTGCCAGTCCGAGCAAAATCCCAACATCGGGAAAGGCTCCCGTATAGCGCCAGAGTAGATAAGCCATCGAGAGCGGTAATCCCCAGCGTCCCACGGCTTCGCGCCAAATCGCGCGGATCATCCCCGGAGGCGCACCATAGGCGGTAACAACTTGTACCCCAAACCAACGCTTAGGAGTGGTTTTACCCGTTTTCCCCAACAGATAGAGTTGCCAGCCTGTCACCGCGACAGGAATAACTAACGCCGCACACCAGAATAAGTTCGTTAAGGGAGCAACGGATCGAGTCAGGGGTTCGCGCAAAGGGTAGGCGAGAGTTTTGGCGATCGCCTCTTCAGTAGACGCCAACACTGGGTTGAGCGGAACGGGTTCTGCCGTTGAATGCTCTTTGGCATACCAGCCTATGCCGTAAGGGATCAGGGCACTCGCCGCCACCAACGACACTTCAACCACAACCGCCGCACAACGCCGTGTCACCAGTGGCAAAGTCCAACGAAATCGCAACGGAATCGATCGGCCAACCTCTTGATTTTGAGTTCTTTTTATGCTAGGGCTAGCCATGGTTAAACCTCACGCCATGAGGACAGAATGGGTCGTTATTTCGGAGACTGGGGTGTCACGAAGAACTTATACACCAAGTACAGTATTACTCCTAGAATGGCAAGACTGATCAGGGAAGCAACGAGTTGAAGTACGCTAAAAAAAAGTGAAACACCTACAATGGCAGCGATCGCCACAACCGCTACTTGACCGGGCTTGGGTAGGCTGTTAAACCAATTGACCACTCGATTCCGAATGGATTCCATTTGAGTGCGATTGATATAGCGCTCAAGCGGCTGCCAGAAAGGTATGCCTCCTGAGAACAGAGGTTTATCTTTGTTGAGTTCTGTTTCAAGTTCCTGAAGTCTGCGCTCGTAATCTCGATTTTCTTGAGGATTCATGGGGGATTGACGGCTAGCTGCAACGATAACGGCAAGTAAAATCAATCGATGACACAACGAGGAGAGTGTCTGGTGTGATTGTAGCTTGCGACAGCCAGATAAAATTCGATAACTCAGTCGAAATGATGGATCGGTGTAGAGTGCATTGCGACCCATCCTACCCATAGAGGGATATACCAAGTATTACTGTATACCGAGAGTGACAGTTGACAAACAGGAACAAACAACGCGCCCAAGTGTCTAAGAACATAGGACACTGAGAATAGCAAAATAAAAGAAACGATCAAAAGAACGACATCGTCAACGATGCCCTTGACAGAGCTTGTCAATGATTAATGCTATGGCGTCTGTGTTGACTCAGCAGAGTGTATTACCAAAGTTTCTGGTCTGCAATATTCTTCGCCCATCTGGTTCTCTACAACCTCTAAGCCTCCTAGCTTTATTCCTAGGAAGTGGCACATCCCGCCCCGCTTCCTCCCGTCCTCCTGTCGAGTACGGGGTATTTAGCGGTTTAAATTTCATGAAAACTTTGAAACATTGGATGGTTGTTCCCACTGCCTTGGCGATGCTGTTGAGCAGTGCGGGTTTAGCTCGCAGCCAACCGATTCAGATTGCACCCGGATTTCCCACTGATCCACTCGTCGTCAACGGCACCTCTGGCGGCTCAACCAGAAGCCAAAGCTGCGGCATGATTAGCGGCCAACCGAACCATGTCCTCACATTGAACGGTAATTTCAATTATCTACGCATCAACGTGCAAAGTTCGGGTCAGCCCACCCTTTTGATTAAAGGACCAAGTGGTACGTCCTGCGTACCGGCAGACAGTTTGTCTGGAGGCAATATTCAATCCCCAGGATATTGGGAGCAAGGGATCTACTCTATCTATATCGGCGATATGGCTGGAGGCCAAAACCCCTACACCCTATCCATCACTCAAAAACCATAACCCAAGAACTGGGGAAGAGGAGGAGAAGGTTCTCCATCCTCTAGCTCAGACTAATCTTCAAGTCGCTTTGCCGATACCTCTACAGCTTCGACATCAATCGTACCGGGAGGAGTCAGGCGATTGAAATGGCCTTGTTCGACTTTCAACGGTTCGCCACAGTTGGGGCAACTGCAATCAGTTTTATTAAATCCAGTGAACTCATAGCTACAGACAGGGCATTTGTCTTCAACTAAATTGCGTTTCAACCACCAGCGAAATCCTAGCCACCCAATCGCTGGGGCAATAATGACTAAACCAACCAGAATCAAAAAACCGTTGACGACCCAACCCAAGCCAACCGATCCCAGCAACAAAGCCGTTGCGAGGAGAGGGAGCCAACAGCCCAAACCCGATAGGTTGAACTGTAATAGTTTCGAGGTGTCTTGGTTCACGATAGTCTTTAAGAATGCAGCACGGTTTGTGATATCTCCATCCTAGTTCAGATTAGTGTTGACCTGAGAGAGTGTGTAAGGAAGTTCAGTTTAACTGGGATTTGTTTTGACAATGAGAGATGGGGAAACGACGAAAGTTTTTCCCCATCTCCCCTCATATCATGTCCGGTTAAACACCCATCGTTAGGATTGACGCGGGGACGCGGGGACACGGGGAGTTTTTATTATGGGTAATTAGACGGACATGATATCACCCCCAGATTGGCATAGGCTTGTTGGTGAGATATCCGAGCTAAGCACTCGTTCGGGTGGGTGTGACGCGGCTCACCTTTGATTTTTTTACAGAACGAATGAATTCAGCACGAGAACGGTGCATTTCATCAATGGTTCGACCTTGCATAAAGGCAACTCCAGCTAATCCCGCTTCCGTCCAGCGAGACCGTGAGGCTATAGTAGTGGCGATCGCATCAGACAATTGGCTGACATTACCCGGCTCAAAACTCCAGCGCGGTTGCAAACCACTCAGGGAGGTTTCCAACGTGAGAGTACTCGAATGGATCAATACACAACCTGAAGCGGCTGCATCATAAGCGACTCTTTGTTCCTCCAACCCCCGCGTTGGTACAAACACAAGATGATAAGACCGCAGACGTTCAAAGAAAATAGGGCCGTAGGGAACAGGATCTAAAAAGCGAATTTTGTCTGTATGGT
Organism: Stenomitos sp.; assembly: GCA_036704025.1. GTDB lineage: Bacteria > Cyanobacteriota > Cyanobacteriia > Cyanobacteriales > Coleofasciculaceae > Allocoleopsis. The sequence goes on along the minus strand of DATNQL010000811.1, from coordinate 2,939 downwards.
TGCGTGCCAGGGAAACCAATTGTTCCTTATAAGAACCCGCACCCATGATATCGAGTTGCCAAGGTGGTAACTGATCGCCGATTTCGATCAGCGATTGGATGACGTCATCCGCACCTTTCCATGCCTCAAGGCGAACTGGGAGAAACATCCGGATGGGTTCATCAGAGGATTGTTGAAACTTACGCTTTACGTCCTCTTCATTGGCAACATCTTCTTGTTGAAGCCAGACCGCTTGATTGGCGATTGAACGACGTGCCAAAGACCCAAATTTTTTCTCGACTCCGACTCCTAAGAAGAGCGTGGCATCAGCATCGGCAACTCGTCGTTTGATTTGTGAGTCTACGAGACTAGCTTTGAACCCTGACCAGCTACCGCTTTTCTCGATCATGGACACAGGATCGCTGTCCAAGCAGTACACTCGGATTCCCTTGGCATAGAGGCATCCAATTTCATAACTCAAGGTTGTCAAATCCCACAAATTAATGCCACAAGCGGTATGCCAGACAGAAGCATCACGCGCTTCCTCAATCAGCGCAGCTCTCACGGCTGGGTATTGCAGTGGCCAACTTCGATTCCCTCCATTCCAGGGTAAAAAACGAAACGAAAGTCCTGGGTAATCGTCCAATAAAATCTCTTGAGAATCTGGCATGGATTGCCTATCAGCCACCTTTGGACAGATGATGCGAAGCTCTGGCTCATATTTGAGTTGTGTAAGAATATCGCGAGCTAATCCTGTGGCAATTGACACATGCTTTCCATCTTTTGTGAAAGCAGGAATTGGGAAAGTGATTTTGTACATTCTTTTCATCCTGAAAGGTTAGCAAAATGACGCCTGAAGAAAAATGGATAACATACATGGAATTGCCGTTATCCTGCACCTGATTCTTTTATTTCTGATGCTTCACACAGATACTTTTTAGCTGATTGATAATTGTTTAGTGAGATGGATCTGATGTCTTGGTCTAGATTCATTACTCTCTCCTATAGACATTACGGTTTTTAAGCCAGTTGATTTAAGATTGACAAGGAAAGCTCAGACCAGAGAGACAATCTCTAGTCTTAAATATTTATTGTTGACTAATCTCCTAAGATTATTTTTGAGCGATTAACGGTTTATAGGTAGATGTGTATAAATAACAATTGTTGTTCACAAACCTTCTTTTCTCGATATTACAGCGAAGCCTGGAGGAAAATTAATGATTAATATAAAGAGATGATGTTAAAGTATTGAAAGCTTGTATACGCTTTTACAAAAACGCAAAAATATACCAGCTAAAATAGCTGATCATTAGATAATAAATAGTTATAAAGTTCGCAAGAGTTCTTGATTGACGGTTGCTGTTTGACCATCTCCCTCCCTAAGAGGAGGCTTCTAGCAACATTAAAATTAAGGGACTCAAAAGGAGAAATTTTCTGTAGGATTGAGCAGTTGTCTTAACTGCGTCGTGAGATGATCCTGACCAAATCGGTTCAGGCACTGTTCTCGCAACCACTGACCGTTACAACGCGGATCGTCTCCTTGAAGCATTTCAATACAAGCCGCCGCAACGGCTTCTGGCTCTCGGTGTGGAACGTGCCAGCCGAGGTATCCGTCCTGTAGGGGGTCTGCGGAACCATCAGCATCACCCGCCAGCACGGGTTTACCACAAGCCATCGCTTCTAAGTAAACAATACCAAAACCCTCTTGGGATGGCATGATGTAAGCATCTGTGAGGCGATAGTGTTCCACCAAGTCGGTTGTGGGAACGAACCCGGCAAAAACAACGAGATCGCCAACACCCAAATCTTGAGCAAGCTGTTCTAGTCTAGGTCGATCCTCACCTCGACCAATGACCAGATATTTAACATGGGGAAAAACGGTGGCGATCGCAGGAAGTGCCCGAATTGTAACATCAACGCCCTTGTACAAATCGGTAGGCCAGAGTCGGGCAACAGTCATCAACACTTTAGCACCCGCCAGACCATACCGTGCGACTAATTCAGGTGGTTTGGCACCCGGAGAAAAAACGTCCCCATCTACCACACAGGGTAAAATCTGAACATTGTCAGGATTCACATCATTGGCAGCACAAAGGCGATCGCGACTGTAGCGACTAATCGTCCAAATCCCGGCAGCGGCAACTAGAGCCTGACGTTCGCGATCCGGTAATCGATACCACACCTCTTTCCCATAGGTCAAAACGGTGTAGGGAACTCCCCAACGCTGACACAACCATTGAGTGAGCGGTGCCAGCTTGATATGACCGCAGAAAATGTGGTTAGGGCGGCGTAACCATAAACAATTCCATAATCCTATGGCTAGCCGCAATCGTCCTAACAAAGGATTGCTCGTTTTCAGGTAATGAAATTTTAGTGTGTCATGAGCGAAAGGATTGTCACATTTCGGGTCATCCCTCAGCAGAAAAACCTCAGCGCTTGTTCGCCGATCAGTCTGAAGCGACAGTGAGTGATAAGCCTGTAAAACATCTTTTACATAGGACTGAATGCCCCCTTCACAATTAAACACTTCTAGAAAAATAAATATATGGTCAGCTTTGCCGCCACCGCGCATAAAAATTCTTATTCCTTCTGCCTTCTGCCCTCTGACTTGAAAGTGGGGTGTAGGGTGTGGGGTGTAGGGTGTAAGGGAAGACTATTTTCATTCATGGCGGTGAATTTTTTTCATCGGGACTGCCTTATTTTCCTAGGAGGTCTAATCGAAAAATTGCCTAGAAAAAATTAACACCTGGTAGTGTTTTTGGGCAGTACAGTAGCACGGCTAAAACACTATCAGGCGTCAATGCAAAATAATTCAAGTCTTAAAATAGACCGAGGGTGAGAGACTTATCGATTGGGAGGGCTGCACCAATACCCAACCACAGGGTGACGAGGGTGCCAAACAAGAACACCGCCGTTGCCACTGGGCGTCGGAAGGGATTTTGGAACTTATTAACGCTTTC
>DATNQL010000810.1:0-4950 GCA_036704025.1 Stenomitos sp. | reverse complement strand
TCTTCAACCTGGGGTTTATGGAGATAGAACACGAAGCCGACTTATCCGACGAATGGATTCCCCCCGGCGCTGACTTACCAGAATCTAACCTCGTCGTTGTCGGCGATAATGACATTGCCATGCTGCACGATATGGCACTCTACCGCCAAAGTCGGGTGAAGATGCTCGATGACACCAAAAAGGTAGACACGGACAAAGGGGCATTTTTTAATGTGGAAGCACTGCCAGAGGGAAGCATTTTGGTGTTTCCCGTAGCCTTGAAGGAAAAAGGCTGGAAACCTTTTGGCGATTACCCATCACAAGGTCTTTATTCCCAAGACCTTTATTTTGGCGGATTGGAATCAATCGGGTTTGGTCGTTGCCGCGTGACGCTTGGAGGAGATTATCAGTAATGGCTTGGAATTCCTACGGTTTAGATCGAGTCGCGCAAAAATTGGTTTTAGATGCCAAACTGCGGGACAAAAATTCGCTCAATCAGTCCTACAAAATGCGAATGGCTGTTGCTTACGGACTGGAACGGTTTTGGGGCGAACATTTGCGCCTTCAGAAAAAAGAGCCAGAAAAATCTCAGTATTGGAAGGAAACTTGGGATGAACTGATTGAGGTGATGAAGAAGGCTGGAGTTACGTTGCCTAATGATAAGGTCAGCGCTGAGGATACGAAAGCCGTTCAGAAAATGAGCGAGAAATTGTGGCAGATGGACTTACAAGACCAGCGCGTAGCAATGGCAGTGTTAACGCAGTTGTGCGATTGCATTGTGTGGTGGACGCAGCGATATAAGGGGTAAATGTTTTTGTTAGTGGTTAGTAGAAAATATCAAAGCAACTAACGACCAACGGCTAATATTAACTTGAAAAGCCGTCAGCGATCGGTGTTTGGCACTGATAACTGACGGCTCATTGTTTTGTGCTTGTAACTTCACCAGTTACCGGGAGTTCATCCAAGGTGCCCGCTACACCGGAGATGGCAGGTTTCCAACAAAGCGACTTAACCCAGCCGCCGGGATTTTCCCGCATGGCAATTGCGATATTCTTCAGATCGTAGATACGTTTTCAACGAAGCGACTTAACCCAGTCGCAGGGAATTTAAAGCTAACGATGCTATTAAAACTACTCTAAAGTTTCCAACGAAGCGACTTAACCCAGTCGCCGGGAGTTATATAGTCATCGTGACCAAGAGACACAATGGCAAACGTTTCCAACAAAGCGACTTGACCCAGTCGCCAGGAGCTTTTGAAACCCGCTCCCAGCATAGCATTCAAAACCCATTTACAGAGGGGTCAGATTTTGTAGCTACAATCGGGCAAAAACAGGAGAAAAAAAATCGCTGAAACCCGCTCTAGATAAAGCAGCGGTGGGGTCAACGAAAGAATAAGAATTTCAGCCATTTGCCACCCCCCCGCACGTTAAACTCATGCCCCCAACCCATCCCTTTTGGAACCTCCCTCTTCCACCCACTTGCTAAAGTAGCGATAACAACCTCACGCGCCGCGCCAACCATGCCCAACATCCCCGACGCCGCCAAAAAAGTCCCCTTGATGTTCCAAGCGCAAACCGCAGGGCGCTGCCAACTCCAATATGTAGCCACAAAGGATGCAGAACGCTGGGCTTCTCAATGGATAGACAAAGCCTATCCCGATGCCCCCGACTTTGGCGAAGGAGTGCACTCTCGCACCTACACCCTAAGCTGGCGCTTCCTCACCAATGGCGGTCAAGATGATGGTGTCAGTCGCCCCGTAATTGGTGCTAGAGGTTGGCCCTTCTATCCCGGCAGCAGCATGAAAGGCATCTTCCGCCGCGCCTGCACTCCCGAACAAGCCGAACGCTACTGCGGCAAAGACCTTTCTAAGGGCGATTTTGAGCCAGGAATTCTCCGCTTTCACGGCGGCTATCCCACCGACGAACGCTGGCAAGACAATCTCGTGGATATCGTCCATCCCCAACAAAATTGGCAAGTCAAAACCGATGAAAAGTCAGGGGGTGCGTTTGTGCAAATCTCCCTGTACAAACCCCAAATCAAATTCGGCATTTCCAGCACCATTCCCCTAAAAGAAATCGAGTGGGAAACCATCTGGAACATTTGGGAAAAAGCCCTTTCCACTGGAATTGGTTGCCGCGTCTGTGCAGGCTACGGACAGCCGAAAAAACATACAGGTGAAGTTCTCTACCGCACCCACCTACAAGGGCAAGGCGCAGCCGCCAAATTACTCGACGGCACGGGTGAGTTCCGCCCCAACATCTTTCGCGCTGCCCTGCGAGGTCATGCCTTGCGAATCTTTGGCGGCTTGACCGATGCCGATACAGCAGACTGCTTAATAGAAGTCTTGTTTGGTGGTGCCCGTTCCAGAGAAGAGAAAGTCGGGCTACTGGGCATAACCTTCCGTGAATCGTCCCTGAAACTGAACGAATTTGGTAAAGACTCCTATGCCGTACCCACCTACGAAGTTGAAGGGCAATTAACCTGGCTATTAACCCAAAAGCTACCCGACACCGAACGCCAAGCCTTGCAAACCTTAGTCAAATCCTTAACTCGCTTCGCCATGCTGCTAGGTGGCTTCGGCAAATCCTGGCGACGCACCGACCATCGGCTGTTTTACCCGGAATACTATCCCAATTACTCTGACGGCAAAGGCAAAGACTTAAAACCCCTGATTGGTTGCCATTGGGAGTGGGCAGGTAAATCCCTCATCTCAGACAATCAAGTTCGCAAGCTAGAGAACGTTGGCTTATTTATCGACGAAGTACGCCAAGCAGCTTCTGATTGGATGCAGTTGCAAGGCGTTACCCCAAATCCCGACCGAAAAGCCAATTGGCGCGAAGCATGGCATCCAGACATCGTACAAGTTTGGGGACGGTTAGCCGATGGTGCAGAAGACAGCGAAGCTATCCAGTGGCTACACGGCCCTTACCGCAAGCGCGACCCTCAATTCAGAATTTCCGAAGGCACGATTTATGGCACATCTGTAACAGGTGATGTTGGTCAGATTGGCAAGATTTGGCATCGGATGTATCCCATCGTGCAACTGAAGAAAAATCCCGACGACCCCAAAAAGCCAATTGTCAGAAAAACCAACAAATATTGGGAACTTGTGACCTTCTTCCCCGATTATTCAGATAAGGATTCAGTCCAATTTGTAGAATTTCTCGAATCTGAGCAAAAGATGTTTCAAAAACTCTGGTCTACATAAGTAAGCAGGCAACAAAGCTAGTCGTTAGTTGATTTTTTAACATCAACAGGACTTTTGACGCCTCGCCATCGTAGCAAAGGCCAAAAAACAGTGTGGGCATTCCCTTTTTAGCCATAATGCCGGAATCGGAAATACTGTTTCACAGTTATTGCATTTTGTCAACAAAGGCTATTGGTGGCGATGCCGAAGGCGGTTCGCTACGCGACCATCGCTTTTAGCACGATGAGGAGATGCGCTAGCGAAGCATACCGCTCTTGCTTATCGCTCCTTCACATTCTAGAGAGCATAACGTAACCAAAGCTAAGCTCTACGGGACTTCTGTCGTTTCGCCATCCTAGCAAACGGCAGAAAACAATGGGGACACTCCCCTTTTACCCATAATGCAGGAATTGGGAATGGAGTCTCACAGTTAATGCATTTCGCTAAGAAACGCAACTGATGGCGATCGCACCCCCATCGCTCCTTAAATTGCCACTCAATCCGATGATAGGGGTTCTCCGCATAACAAACCGCACACAAAAGAATGGGTCTTGGCTTCATGGTTGTGCCGGGGGGTGGCAGCATCTCGGCGAGTCGGGTTGCATCCACTCGAATTAGCTTCCCCAATGCTTCCAATTCTTCAGAGGAGGGAAACGGATTGAAATATAGTTTTTCCCATCTTCCCAAGATTCCACCAAGCTCGGTTAGTTTTCCCAATGAATAGGCGGAGGGAAGGCTGTTCGCCTTGAATCGCCGCAAGCGTCCTAAATAATGACTAATGCTCTCGCCTTCGTAAGGTTCAACATAGCCTAACCTTGGTAAGCTTTCATCTACTTCCTGCATTCGAGTCTTGTGCCAAATAAAGTTTTAGGACTGCTAGCTAGCAACAACCGAGCAATCCTTACTGTCATTTGTTGGTTTAGGGGGAACATATTTCATGCCATATCGATTTGCAATGTTCTTCAAAATCCCTTCATCAACTCTGCCAAAGCCTTTTTTAAGCGAGTGTAAAACCGCCTTCGTCAAAATCTTGATTAAGATACCTATACGGGCTTCCGTACTGATGGCTAGAGTTTCAAACATCGTTCCTTTCGTTAAACAAGATGCTTCCGGTAGGGCAAGGATATCAAGCTCGATAGTCCGTAAGGTTTTTCTCAAGTCTTCGTAGTTGAGTTTCTCAAACTCGAATAACGTTGGAAAGCAAGTTAGTAAGTCGAAGCAATCCAATTTGCTGTCTACTTCCTGTCCTCCAACTAAAACAATAGGAACCCCAGACTCATCAAAAAGCTGCTTCAGATCGAGTAGGGCTTCTCGTTGAAGATTGTCTGCATTGTCAACGATGACTAGTTCAATGCCAAATAGCTCAAGGCTACCTGCCAATCTAGGACGCAAATCCTCCCGCTTACCGTTGGCTGCTGCATGATTAATGTCCTTGAGAATTTGTGTAAATAATCGTTTGGAACTCGATTCTGACCACGCTCTCACATAAGAAACTCGTTTGCGATCCTCTTCTCGATAGTGGATTGATGCACGGCTTTTGCCGACATCCCTCGGACCAATAACACGACCACATTGTTTAAGGAACCGCAGTTCATCCAACCATTTGAAGTAGTCAGAAGAGCGATCGGTTGGAATAAAACCCGTTTTGAATAGCTCCTCTATTTCAGCAGCCTTGGCAAGTTGAGCGGTTAAATCTAACTGAGGAGCCAAAACTTCAACAGGTGTCTGAGTTACAAGTTGCGATCGCGCCATAGTCACCAGAGCCTTTTCAATTTGCTTTTACG
>DATNQL010000809.1:0-13383 GCA_036704025.1 Stenomitos sp. | reverse complement strand
GTCCCCGCCGCTACAGTAGCCTTTACAGCTATTCTGAGGATTTACTGGATTTGTGCGCCGAATTAAAGTTGACTCAGTGCATTCTGGTGGGTCACTCCGTGAGTGGCATGGTAAGTCTACTGGCGGCCTTGGTTGAACCCCAACGCTTCAGTCAACTGATCTTTATTAGTGCGTCTCCCCGTTATCTCAACGATGAGGGATATTTCGGTGGCTTTGAGCAGTCTGACCTGGATTCCCTGTATGCGGCGATGTCATCCAATTATTATGCTTGGGTGAGTGGTTTTGCGCCCATCGCGATGGGCAACCCCGAACAACCTGAACTCGCCATGGAGTTTGCCAATACCCTGGCGGCGATCCGTCCTGATATCGCCCAAGCGGTTGCCCGTGTGATCTTCCAGTCTGATCATCGAGCTGAGTTGCCGCGACTCAGATTACCTACCACGATTCTACAGGCCAGTGATGACATCGCGGTTCCGATTGAGGTGGGTCAGTATATGGCGGATAAGATTGCAGACAGTCAACTGATTCCCATTCAGGCGCGGGGACATTTACCTCATATCAGCGCACCCGATGTGGTCACCCATGCGATCGCTTCATGTCTTGCCGCTTAACCGGAAATTCTCTATGTCATGGTTACGGCTCCGTCCTCCTGACGGGCTACCGACGTTTCGACCACTTCTATTCGGACTCACCCTAGCCCTCAGCGGATGGCTGTGCCTCAATGGAGGGGCACTGATGCAGATGTTAACCTTAGTGGGTTTAATCGGTTTCACCTTGTTGCCCCTCCGCCTGGTGCAAGCGATACCCTTAGCGGGGCTATGTACCCTGCTTTTGGCGCTGTTGCATGGGGAGGCAGTGAATGCAGTACACCCATTCCTGGAATTCGGGATTACGGCTGGGCTGGGTATCGGGCTACGTCAGTTTTTCCTGGGCTTGGAGTGGCGCTTAGCCTCTCAATCGGTACTCGCGACCCTCACCCATACCAATATTACAGATACATCCAATACCCTGATTGATCAAGCCGTCATCCTCCTACGGGACATGATCGGTGCCGACGCCGCGATCGCTGTGCGCCGACTCGATGAGGTAACGGCTCAAGCCTTGGTTTGTCTGCCCCCCAATGCGCTTCCCGATCCACTGACAACACCCACATTGTTTGAAGAAGCCACGCGGGAAAACCGTTGTCTCTACTATTCCCATTACCCTGCGACTCCGGGGGCTTCTCATGTGCTACTCGCCCAAGGCATCCAGTCCCTTGCTGTCGTGCCCCTCACCTTATCCGATGGCAGAGAGGGCGCAATTCTGCTGCTGTGGCAGCACCCGACGGATTTTCCTTCCCACCTACAAGACTTTATCGAATCCCTACGAGGTGAATTACGCACCCTACTCAGTTTTAGTGATACCACCTTACGTCTCGACAAATTACAAGCACGTTTCAGTGCTATGTTACAAACCATTCATCAAGGAGTCGTGTTCATTGATGAAAGTGGGGAGCAAGGCTGGCTCAATCAGGCCGCTGCCGAGCAATTGGAACTATCTCCAGGCGCTGTAGAACCGCCGATGCTGGCTCAGGCGATGGCGATGTTACGCACCCGTGCGGATAATCAGACTGAAATTGTGACACAGGCCGCACAATTTTTCTCCCAGCCACAGGCCGAGATTCGCAACTGGAATTGGATTTTCAGTCAGCCACAACCCAAAGTGTTGAGTATCTCTAGCACCCCCACTCATGTACGGGATGTGCCCGGTCGTCTCTGGATCTTAGATGATATTACCGAGCCGTATTTGGCTCAATTAGAACTCGTAGCTAGCAGTCAGGAATTATTTCAGACAAATCAAGAATTAGAAAAGGCGAAGGCCGAGTCTGAAGAAGCCACTCGCATCAAGAGTCAATTCTTGGCGAATATGAGCCACGAAATTCGCACTCCCATGAATGCGATTATCGGCATGATCGGTTTGCTTCTGAGCACCGAATTAACACCCCAACAGCGTGATTTTGCCACAACCGCTCAGAGCAGTAGTGAGGCTTTACTCGCCCTGATTAATGATATTCTTGATCTCTCAAAAATTGAGTCCGGCAGCGTCGAACTGGAAAAACAAGCGTTTAATTTGCGAACCTGCGTTGAAGAATCCTTGGACATCCTAGCGCTTAAGGCCGCAGAAAAAGGCATTGAATTGGCTTACTGGATGCATCCTCAAACGCCCAGTGTAATGGTGGGAGATGTCACTCGCTTGCGCCAAATTTTAGTGAATTTAGTCAGTAATGCCGTTAAGTTCACTGATACAGGAGAAGTGGTGGTTTCAGTGACAGCCAGAGAGTTAAAAGGTGAAACGTTTGTAGGACATTTCGACGTAGCCGCAGGTGAAAGTTTTCACCCATCTTCTAGTCTGCAACCTGCAACCAACTTTGAAATCCAATTTGCGGTTAAGGATACAGGCATTGGGATTCCCTCTGATCGCATCGACCGATTGTTCAAATCCTTCAGTCAAGTAGATGCTTCTACCACCCGTAAATACGGCGGAACTGGATTGGGACTCGCGATTGGCAAACAGTTGAGTGAAATGATGGGCGGTCGGATGTGGGTGGAGAGCCAAGTGGATCGGGGTTCCACATTTTATTTCACCCTCATCGCGGCTGGTGCGCCCGATTTATCCTCGCTCCACTCTAACAACGTCCAGCCTCAATTCCAGGGTAAGCGCCTGCTGATTGTGGATGATAACGAGACTTATCGGCAAATTTTAACTGAACAACTTCAGTCTTGGGGAATGCTCACTTATGGGGCGGCGTCGGCAACTGAAGCCCTCAACTGGCTCAATCAAGGGCAACCGTTGGACATGGCGCTTCTCGATATGCAGATGCCGGACATGGATGGTTTGACGTTCGCCGCAAAAATCCGCCAATATTCTCATTATCAAACATTACCCCTTGTCCTGTTGACCTCGATTTACGGGTTAGAAGCGGATCAGCAGACTCTTATACCTGTTGATATAGTCGCTTTCCTGACGAAGCCGATTAAACAGTCCCAGCTTTACCTGGTCTTGAATCAGAGTTTAACTGAGTCATGCATCTCGGTGAAGCCCCAGCCTGTTCATCAACCGGACAATTCTCTGCAACTCGCCACAAATTTGCCCTTGCGGATTTTATTAGCGGAGGACAATAGCGTGAATCAAAAGGTTGCCTTGCATCTGTTAAAACGGATCGGCTATCAAGCTGATGTGGTGAGTAATGGATTAGAAGTTCTCGACGCTGTAGAGCGCCAACCTTATGATGTGGTGTTAATGGATGTGCAAATGCCGCTGATGGATGGGCTAACGGCTACACGGTGCATTTGTCAAGAGCTGTCTTTTGATCGGGAATTAGGCAAGTTCAGTGATCATCCTAAAAACTCGGACACGAACCCACTCTCCAAACCGGCGAAATCTCACAAGCGCCCTCGGATTATTGCCATGACAGCGAATGCGATGCAAGGGGATCGGGAGGATTGCCTGAATGCTGGTATGGATGACTACTTGTGCAAACCCATACATCTGGAAGACTTAATCCAAGCTTTGAGCCAGTGTCAACCTCGCTCAGAGACAGCAAGGGAGAGATCGGGGTTGAGTGAGAACGTCGTGGAACCGACTCCCCAAAAGAACCCAACGGCAACCAGGGAGGGAGATGGGGAGATGGGGGAATTATCGCTACCCCAATCCACGAACCTCAATTCAGCTTTACCCTCTGAGCCGATTGAGGCTAAGGTACTGCAATCCTTTCGGGAAATGGCGGGTGACATGGCGGATTTGGTCTTGATGGAGATGATTGATTGCTATCTTGAAGAAGCGCCAAAACTCTTGAGTGCGATCGCCCAAGCCATTACCCAAAACGATGCCGTGCAGTTGCGCTCGAGCGCACACAATCTCAAAGCCAGTAGTGCCACTCTCGGTGCGATCACCCTCTCCCATGTCTGCCGCAAATTAGAAGTTATGAGTCGGATTGGGAACACTGAATATGGAGTAGACAAGTTACCACAGCTAGAAGCAGAGTATGAAAGAGTCAAGGTGGCTTTGCAATTAGAACGCCAAAAGGCTCACATATGAACATTATCCCCCCAGAGAAAGATGCTCCGTTAATCCTTGTGATCGAGGATGACAAGTTCATGCGGATTCAGTTACACCGAGCCATGGAACAAGTCGGCTATCAGGTGGCAGAAGCCTGTGATGGTCAGGAAGGGTTAGCGGCATACCTTCGCTTACAGCCCGATATTGTTCTCCTAGACGCGCTCATGCCAGTCATGGATGGCTTTACTTGTTGTAGTCAATTGCGATCGCTTCCGGGTGGCGATCGCATCCCCGTGTTAATGATCACGGCTCTTGAAGACCGAGAGTCCGTGGATCGAGCCTTTGAGGCTGGGGCACTCGATTATATTACCAAGCCCATTCACTGGGCGGTTCTGCGTCAACGAGTGCGTCGTCTGCTTCAGGCGAGTCGTGCGGCAGAGGACTTACGCCAGCAGACGGAACGGGCGCAACTGAGCGAGGAGCGACTGCGGTTAGCTCTAGACGCGGCTCACATGGGAACTTGGGATTGGGATCTGCAACACGACGAAGTGATTCACTCGGAGACGACAGAAGCCATTCATGGTCTTGCCCCAGGGTCTTTTGAGGGTACCTTTAAAAGCTTCCTCAAAAGTCTTCATCCGGATGATCGAGACGCTGTGACTCAAGCCCTACGGTTAGCCTTGGTAGAGGGAGCAGACTACAACGTTGAGTTCCGCGTGATTTGGCCTGACGGTAGTATCCACTGGGTGGCGAGTAAAGGTCAAGTTTATTACAACCAACAGGGTCAGCCTGTGCGGATGACGGGCATTAATATGGATATCACCGATCGCAAGCAAGCCCAAGAAGAATTACAGCGACAAAACTTGCGATCGCAATTGTTTGCTGAAGTGACGCTGAAGATTCGTCAGTCTTTGCACATTGAGGACATTCTCCAAACCGCTGTTAACGAAGTGCAACGGATTCTGGCTAGCGATCGCGTCTTAATCTTTCAATTGCGGTCTGATGGATTAGGCAAAATCGTTACAGAAGCGGTAACTCCTGATTATCCCTCGGTTTTAGGTCGCAAGGTGACGGATGGTTACTTAGCTTCGGACTACTTAACTCAGTATCGTCAAGGCCGAGTTTACACGATTGATCACCTAGAACAAGCAGAGGTGCCAGCTTGTTTCAGGGAATTTATGCAAGATTTCAATATCAAGGCCAAGCTAGCTGTACCGATTCTTTTGAAGGAACAACTTTGGGGTTTGCTGGTGGCTCATCAGTGTAACCGTCCCCGGCATTGGTCTAGTTTTGAAACCGATCTGCTCAAACAGCTAGCGGATCAAATTGGCATTGCCTTAGCTCAAGCTCAACTTTTAGAGCAAGAAACTCATCAGCGCCAAGAACTGGCTCATTCTAATACCGAACTGGAAAACTTTGCCCATGTCGCTTCCCACGATTTGCAAGAACCCTTACGCAAGATTCTTACCTTCGGCGAACGGCTTGAGAGCAAATATGGTGAGGTGTTGACGGAGCAAGGGCGCGACTACCTCGAGCGGATGCAAAAAGCCGCAGAACGGATGCAGTCTTTAATCCATGATCTGCTAACGCTCTCGCGCATTACCACCCAAGCTCAACCTTTTGTTGCCGTGGATTTAGCTCAGATTGTTCAAGAAGTGTTATCCGATTTGGAAGTCTGCCTAGAGCAAAATCAGGGGCAAGTAGAAGTGGGTGAGTTGCCAACCCTGAATTCCGATCCCTTACAGATGCGTCAACTGATGCAGAACTTAATTGGCAATGCTTTGAAATTTCACCGCAAGGGCGAACGACCAAACGTGAGGATTTATAGTCAACTGCTCCAAGGTGAAAACCGGGCAGCCTTAGACGATACGGCGAAGCCTACCCATTGTCAAATCTGTGTGGAAGACAACGGTATTGGCTTTGATACAAAGTATCTGGATCGCATCTTCCAAGCGTTCCATCGCCTGCATGGTCGTAACGACTATGAGGGCACTGGCATGGGTTTGGCGATCTGTCGTAAGATTGCCGAACGCCACAACGGTAGCATCAGCGCCCGCAGCACACTAGGGCAGGGGTCAACTTTTATCGTCACGCTGCCCCTGCAACAACGCCCATTAGACTAAGGTGTGGTCATAAGTAGTGGGTTGAAAAGGACGCGGGGACGCGGAGAAATTTTTATTATGGGCAATTAGCCGGACTAGATATAAGGCACAGCCTCTATTTGTAGAGTGTGTTAGCGTAGCGTAACCGCCGCCTGAGCGCTATAGATGTTGTCGATGGGTCAGTTCGGGTTAATTGAAGACTGAAGACTGAAGTATGAAGTATGACGTATGAAATAACCTTGTCTGGGAAAGATACCCTATTGTTTTCCAATACCTGGAGTTAAGAAGGCATTAATCCAATCCTAGAACTTCTCTACTCTGAGAGATTTCGATCATGAGATTTAACGGCTTAATGAAGGGGAAAACCTTGAGCCAATGCTGTTGTGAGATTGCTGAACGACCATCCAAAAAGGCTAGGGGGTGAGATGGACAACCACCCAGTCAGAGTTTTGCTCGTTGATGATGACGAAGATGATTATATCCTGACCCGCGATTTACTCTCGGAAAGTCAAGGAATTCGCTTTGAGGTGGAATGGGTGAGTGATTGGGATTGTGCCTTAGAGGTGATGGGTCAAAATCAGCATGATATCTATCTGCTAGACTATCGTCTCGGTGAGCAGAATGGACTACAACTGTTACAGCAAGCGGTGGCTCAAGGCTGTAGAGCACCGATGATTTTACTCACCGGGCAAGGCGATCGCGAAATTGATATCGAAGCGATGAAAGCGGGAGCGGCAGATTACCTGGATAAAAGTCAGCTCAGAGCACCCCTGTTAGAGCGTTCCATCCGTTACGCGATCGAGCGTAAGCGAGCTGAACAAAAAATTCGCGAACAGGCGGCTCTGTTGGATATTGCGACCGATGCGATTCTGGTGCAAAATCTGCAAAATCAAATCTTATTTTGGAATCAAGGTGCCCAACGGATGTACGGCTGGAAGGCTGAGGAAGTACTCGGTCAAGATGCCCATCAGCTATTGTGTACCGATGACAATGGGCGGCGGCTGAAAGAGGTGCAAACCCTCGTGGCTCTCGAAGGTAACTGGTATGGGGAGTTGCAGCAAGTCACCCAGAACGGCAAAGCCATCATTGTGGAAAGTCGCTGGACATTGGTGCAAAATGAGCAGGATCAACCCACCTCAATTTTAATCGTCAATACGGATATCACGGAAAAGAAGCAACTCGAAGCCCAGTTCCTCCGTGCCCAACGCATGGAGAGTATCGGCACACTGGCAAGCGGTATCGCCCATGACTTGAACAACGTCCTCGCCCCGATTTTAATGTCGGTTCAGCTTTTGGCGCTCAAACTCCACGATGAGCAAGCTCGGCAGTGGTTGAAAATTTTAGAAGATAATGCCCGACGGGGAGCGGAATTAGTCAAGCAAGTGGTTTCCTTTGCACGAGGGGTGAAAGGCGATCGCACCTTGGTACAAGTCCGGCATATTATATCAGAAATTAGACAAATTGCCAAAGAGACATTTCCCAAATCCATTGAAGTGCATAGCGATCTAGCGCCGGATTTATGGACGGTTTGCGGAGATGCCACTCAACTGCATCAGGTGCTGATGAATTTATGTGTGAATGCTCGTGATGCCCTGCCCGATGGGGGGACTTTGAGCATTTCTGCCCAGAATTTGTTCTTAGACGAACAATCGGCACGGATGAATATTGAGGCAAAAGCGGGTTCTTATATTGTCATTACCATTTCGGATACAGGCACGGGCATCCCATCTGAGATTTTGGATCGAATTTTTGAGCCGTTTTTCACCACCAAAGAAGTGGGTAAAGGGACAGGATTAGGTCTTTCTACCGTGATCGGCATTGTTAAAAGTCATGGAGGCTTTGTCAATGTCGTGAGCAAGCTGGGGCAGGGGACAAAATTTGAGGTGTATTTGCCAGCGTTACAGGAAACATCGATCCCCACCACTGAAGACTCTGACATGCCGAGAGGGCATGGCGAACTCATTCTCGTGGTTGATGATGAGGCGGCGATTCGCCAAATTACCCAAACTTCTCTGGAAACTTATTCCTACAAAGTGCTGACAGCTAGCGATGGTATCGAGGCACTGGCGGTGTATGCCCAACACAAGGAAAACATTAACGTGGTCTTGATTGATATGATGATGCCGGTGATGGATGGCCCGACGACAATTCGCACGTTACGCAGAATGAACCCTGAAGGCAAGATTGTGGCGGTGACGGGACTCGTCTCTGATGATAAGTTGGCACAGGCGCGTCACCTTGGTGTGCACACCTTTCTGTATAAGCCATACACGGCAAAGGAGTTACTGAAAACGCTGGATGCAGTTCTCCGAAGTCGCTAAGTGCAAGAAGGCAGTCCCGATGAAAAAATTTCATAGCCATGAATGAAAATAGTCCTCCCCCACACCCTATACCCCACACCCTACACCCCACTTTCAAGTCAGAAGGCAGAAGTCAGAAGGCAGGAGGCAGAAGGCAGAAGTCAGCTTTTAAGCTGAATGGCACTGACTTAAGAACTCTCCTACCTCACCAACTAACCCTTGTGCAGGGGGTCTGGGGGAGGCACTCCGTCCCCCAGTGGGGGGTTTGGGGGGAACCCCCCCAATCTTGGTTTTTCCAAGAAACGATCACTTCTCGCTTAATTCAGTACCATTCTTTTTAACCTTTTTCCAATGCATAGTTCTTTTCGCCACGCTGCACTCAGTTCAAATTGAACGACAGTCAAACAACTAACGGACAAAATTTTACTAATTGTATCGTTTGTAACCAAAAATCCCCGTACCCATTTCGGCGCTAGACGACAATAGGGATAGTGGTAATAGCTGTGTTTTTGGCAGGAACAGCGGAGACTCACCCATGTACGTCTATCGCACCTCTGGATGCAACGACAAGGCAGAATTCTATGGTCTTCAAGCTCGGATTGATGAACTGTGTTTGGAACTGGAAAGTCAAAGAATTGATGAGGTACAGGCACGTTTTGAACGAATCTATCCTTATTTAAAACGCCGAATCCTTAACCGAAGACTGATTGCACGCATTCTCAGAGTGGATGACGAACAACTGTTATGCTTGCTCGATATCTTTAAGCGGGGTGACAACGACTACGAACAGTTCCTCGAAGATCCGCGAGAATATGGCAGAACCTACCTCGATCCTCAACTCAATCTGCAACACATCCGGGACTGGCTCACCCGTGAAAAAAACAAGCAGCGTCCCGTTGAGAAACTGCCAGAACTCCCGTCAGAACTGCGCGCTTGGCTAGAACTTCCCGGCTGGGAGATGGAAACGCTCACAGAAGACTGGCTGATTTACGAAAGTGAAGAATGGATTACCCGGTTTAGACAACCCGAAATCCGAAACGCCTGGGAAACTTATTATCAACTGATTGTAGGAATTAGAAGCGGCACTCATCCTTCTGAAGGGTTTCCGGATCTGCTGAATGTCAAGTTGTGTACATTGAACCAACATTATGTGCTTTACAGCGAAATGCAAACCGCTGACACCTTTGTTGGGGGTGTCTTGTTTCTCCTCGCGCCTTTTAATCACAAACCTTCCAGAGAAGAAATTATCCAAATTGGTCAGAAAACCGCCTTATTTGATGGCTTTAGTACCAGCAATGTCTTGGCACGTCCCTTAAGTTTGCATGAGTTGACTCCCTTTGCTCAACGTTCCTATCCCTCCTATCTGCTGGCTGATGAGGGAAGTTGGCTAGCGATTGAGCGAGGAAAAGAGGCGAATTTGGCTCTTTCCGTGGAAGAAGAGCAGATTCTTCAGTCTGTTTCCAGTGCCGCACCCGGTCAAGGTTCGTTACCCTTATTCATCAACGGACGAGCGGGTAGCGGTAAGTCTACCATGCTGCTTTATCTGTTTGCCGATTACTGCTACCGCAAGTATTACGACAAGCGAGGACACCGTCGAGAGCAGCCTCTTCCTGGGGAGCCGTTGTTTTTAACCTATAACGAGCGATTGCTGGAGGTGGCGCGGGATGGGGTAAGTACGCTGCTGTCCTCCCATTACCGCTTTGTCGCTGAGAGGAGTCCGGGGAACGAGAAAGATAATATTGAACACTGTTTCCAACCGTTCCAAAAATTCCTGTTTGGCTTACTCCCACCGCAGGAAAAAATGCATTTTGACCCAGAAAAATATATTTCTTTTCATCGCTTCAAGCAACTATATCAGGGCAAAAGTCCCTGTGAATCGTTAGCCAAAGTTGTTCTCCACCTGCCTCAGGGGAAGCGTTATTCCCCAGAAACCTGCTGGCACATTATCCGCAGTTTCATCAAAGGGTATGGTTTGGAAGAATTCATGACTCCCGAAGACTACCAGCAGGAAGTCCCCCGAAAAGAACACACCGTCTCTGTTGAGAAATTCCAAGGTATTTATGACACAATCTGGGAGCGCTGGTATAAGCGCATCACCACCGAGCAAGGCTACTGGGATGACCAAGATTTGATTGCTCGTGTGCTTCAACTGAAGTGCTATCGTCCTGAATATACAGCAATTTTTTGCGACGAAGCCCAAGATTTTACCCGGCTGGAACTTCAGCTGATTATGCGACTGTCGATGTTTTCCCAATATCATTTGGGATACCAGCCGCTTCAGAGTTTACCTTTCGCCTTTGCGGGAGACCCTTTTCAAACCTTAAACCCAACAGGATTCCATTGGTCTAGTGTACAAGCTATCTTTGATGCGGAAGTGATTACGGCACTTGACCCTGCGGATCAGTTAAAACTGATGATTAATTTCCAAGAATTAGCCAATAATTACCGCTCTACTCCACCCATCGTGCAAGTTACCAACTTAATTCAGTTGTGGCGTCATGTTTTGTTTGATATCCCTGAACTCAAGCCTCAGACGGCATGGCAGCAGGGCAATTTTCCTGAACCGCAAAAGTTTATTCTCAACCAGAATATCCGTCCTGAAGCCTTAGCTGACTATATCAGAGACACCATTATTATTGTGCCTTGCGAAGAAGGGGAAGAAGCGGCTTATGCCCAAGCCGATGAGGTACTCTCGGAAATTTTTCCTCGGTTCTCTCAAGGGGAAGAGGGAGATACGGTGACGCAGGTAGAAGTCTCTAGTCCTAATTCCCCTGAACCCCTCAAAAATGTCTTGAGTGCGATCGCCGCGAAAGGATTGGAGTTTAAAAAGGTTATTCTTTATAAGTTTGGGGAAGATTGCAACCAAAACGTCTGGAATCTCAGTGGGAAAGGGATCGACCAACGGGTTAAGGTGGAATACTTTTTCAATAAGCTTTATGTCGCTGCATCGAGAGCAACTGAACATCTGTTTGTGGTGGATTCGGAAAAAGGCGATCGCCAGTTGTGGCAATATGCGAGTGATGAAGCATTGTTACAAGCCATGCTCTATTACGCCAAAAGTAAAGAGCGTTGGGAAGAGAATGTTCGTACCCTCAGTACGGGTACTCCCAGAACAGTGCAAGAACTGCGAGAAGATGACCCCGGTGCGATCGCCTATGAGTTTGAGACAAAGGGATTAAACACACAAAATCCCAATTTACTCAGACGCGCCAGACAGTTCTACAACGATTTGGGTGATATCGCAAAAGCCAACTTTTGTGAAGCTTGGACGCTCAAATTGGAAGAAAACTTTTTGGAGGCAGGGAATTACTTTTTCAGCTTAAACAAAGCCGAAGAAGCTTGGGATTGCTACTGGCAAGGCATGTGTTGGTCAGAGTTAGTGGCTTGGTACAACCGGCACCCTGAAAATCAATCGGTAGAGCGTTCTATTGCCCTGTTTATGGTTGCAGAACCCAAGGATTTAGAAGCTCTCAATACCTTGACATCATTGCTTAGTCTCAATGAATTTTTGAGTATTGAAATTTCTAACACATCTTCCAACCTGCAACCTTCCACTCTTCAGAGTAAACAATGGAAAAAAACGCTCGAAGAGTATACGAACCGCATTGAAGGATTACTGAACGTTCCCAATATCCAACCCAGTCAATGGCAACAGTTTGGTGCGGTATTGGCAGCGTTAGCAACACACAGCTATAGCCCTCTATCTGAATACAAAGATAAACTCAATCTGCTAGCAGCTGAGTGCTTCTATCATGCCGAAAATTATGAAGAGGCGGTGCGGATTTGGGAAGAATACGATATCACTCAAAATCCTGAGTACAACCGTGCAAAAGCCAAACTTTTAGGGATTCCTGAAGGCTTGGAATATCTGGCGCAAGCTGGGGAACATGATAGCATCATCGCCGAGTGGGAAAAGGCAGGAAAACCACGTCTGCTCCACTGGCTCCCCTACGTTGCACCTGCCCTAGAAATCAAGCAGCAGTATCAACAAGCTTTCATTGTTTATATTTGGCTGGATGAATTAGCCAAGGTTAAAGACTGCTTTGAAACAGCATGTCAGGGTGTACCAACAATCAAGTTAATTACTGTTTTATTGCAGTACTTATATCGCAAAAAGCATTGGCCTGATGCTATTGAAGCGATTGAGAAATATTCACCGAAAGTTATCGGGTCTGAGCGTCAAAAAGCAGATTTAAAATTTGATTTTGTCTATGAAATTTTCGTTTCCGATTTAACTCCCGATGACATTATCAAAGAGCATCGTAAGCTCTATGAAAAATTCCTCAAGGAACAGGTTTTATCAACCTCTGACTGGCAGCAGTCTTTGCTGATGCAGCAAGTGGGAGTTGCTCTAGAAAAAATTGGTTCACTGGTAGAAACCCTGGAATTTTACGAGCAATTTGTCTCACACCCTAACCCAGAATTACGTCAGTTTGCCCAAGAGCGTTGGATTGCAACTAAGAAGAAACAGGAGGATTACGCCAGAACTCATGGACAAATGGAGAAAGCGACAAAAAGCCACTCAGAATTGTTGAAAAAAGCAGATAGTTGGGCAATTTCTCCGGACTCAGTGCCACTTGATTCCCCAGCCGCACCCAAAGAACGTCCAACCCCTCAATTTTCTGTTTCTCAATCTACGGCTACCTCCGCAGAACCATCCAAATCGTCAACGACTACAAAATTGAAGTTTGTAATCAAAGGCTTGCCGAATGGAACAAAGATAGAACAACTAGGGGATGGAGTCATTCGGTTTGGGGTGCGTCACTTGGTGATTAAGGTGATGAGACAGAGTAAGCAAGTTTTAATTACGGATGCGCTCAATAGTCGAGAAGTGCGAGTGGATGGCACACAATGTAAGGTCAATATTGGGGACGCAACTGTAGAAGCTGTGGGTGAAGATAATGGCTTCGCCCTCCTTCGCTCTCCAGACGGCAAGGTAGCTA
>DATNQL010000808.1:0-4237 GCA_036704025.1 Stenomitos sp. | reverse complement strand
TTCAATCATCGCCTCCCAACAGGCAATTGCTCGATCCCATACCTGCTGTAAATTTTCCCCCTCTGGCATCTGTACCGTTTCCGGGGCGATTTGCCACTGATGCAGCAAGTCGGCGTACTCTTGTTTAATTTCGGACTCTAACTTTCCTTCCCACAGTCCGTGATTAATTTCCTTGAGTTTTTCTTGCAACTCCAACTGGATATGGGGATGATTTTTGAGGATTAATTCAGCCGTTTCTTTGGGACGCAGCATAGGGCTACTAACGGCAAAATCAATCGGAACATCCTTGAGAAATTCCGCTGCCTGTTGGGCTTGTTTGCGCCCATTTTCATTCAGCGGCACATCAATTCCCCCCTGAAAGCGTGCGACTCGATTCCATTCCGTTTCACCGTGACGCACCAGTAACAAACGCAACCCTCGATTCCCTTCTCGTGGTGTCGGTAAGGCGTCTCCCATGTGGGAGGTTTGATTGAGCGACTCTAATTGTACGAGTTCACCCCAACCCCCGACAAAATTCAAAACGTTGATGCCACAATTCGATTGCTGGATGGAATGATAAAGCGCTGGGGAAATACCCAGGGCACTCGCGAGCAAACACCGATTAATCCCGTTATGCGCCACGATTAAAATCGTTCCTCCTTGGTGGCGGGGGAGAATCTCTTGCCAAAACTGCTTGGCTTGTTCGTAAAGCGCGAGTACGGGAAAGTGTTCCTTCGTCCCTTCGGCTGTGGAAATCGTCATGCAAAACTCGTGAGGGCGTTCTTTCCAGCAGCGATACTCCTCTGAAAACTTGTCCTTCACCGCCTCCTTATGCAACTTCTCCCACAACGGCAAATCAATTTCCAGCAGGCCGGTCGGTGTCAATAACTCCGGAGAACCCTGCAAATACGGTAGGATAACCTCGGCGGTTTTTTTAGCCCGTTGTAGGGGAGAGCTATACACAGCATCAAATCTGAGGCTACTGAGGGCAGCACCGACTTGGTGGGCATCGGCAGTTCCTTTTTCGGTCAAAACTGACTCATTACAGCGCCCTTGAATCATCTTAAGGGCGTTATAGCTGCTTTGACCGTGACGCACGATAATGACGCGAGTAGCCAATCTGGGAATCCTCCATTAGCAAGTAGGTGAACAGTGCCCTGTTTGACGCAAAGGCTGCTAATTTAAGCATCTCCCAATTTCAGGGTAACTTGCAACCGAACATGACCCTCAAACTGAACCCTTGGTTTGAGGCAGCATAGGATAATTTCAGATAGCTTGAAAAAGCTAGCCTGTAACGGGCAAAAATTCTTAGCTTTGGACTTTATTACTGGCATTTGGGGGGTTCATGACCACTGAGCGGTGGATTTTGCTGATTAAACGGTTGATTTTGGGAGTACTGACGCTTTTTGCGATCGCCAGTGTTACCCTTTCCTTATTGCAAAGCTTGAGTCAGCCTCAGATTCAAAGCCGCCTAGAACTTTACCAAACGAATTTGCTTCTTCATGCCAGCGAGTGGCAGGGTAACAGCCGCGAGGCGGGAACTCCCCAAGAATCTGTACCGGATTTGAAAGCGGCTCGAAAGGCGTTACTGGGCGATAAGCCTTTAAAAACGGCTCAAGAACAGTATCAAGAAACCCGAAAATCCGCTCAGAAAACTCAGTCGAACCTGGCGGCACAACTAAAAGACGTTTCTGACAAAATCTCCCAATTTCAGGGAATTGAGGATTCAGATGCCCCCATCTCTGATGAATTCAAACTACAGTCGCAACGCGCTAAACAACAAGAGCAATTGCAAGGGCTACTTTCTCAAGTCCAACAACTGATGGATGAGCTAGATTTGCGAATCGGCGTTCTCCAAGCTCAACAGGGCGACAGGAAAGGGGCACTCAATACCTGGAGTCAGTTTACCAAACCATCTGCTGAATCCGCCGTTTCAGTGTCTGGCTCAAAGGATTCAATGGTACAGACAGCCCAGGTATTAATCGGTTTATGGAGTGAGCCATCTCGCTTGCTCCCTGATGCTGAGTCACAAATTCAACAAAATTTAGACGGTTGGTTTCGTTATCAAGCCCTAGCTAAGTTGTATCAATTACAACAGCGTCAGGATGCTCAGTTGTCCCTCCAGGCGCAAGAACAAGAACTGGCGGAGCAAGCTATTTTCAAATTAGCGTTGATTGGGGGAATACCTGGATTCGGTGGGTTATTAGGTGTAGGACTGTTCATCTTTTTAATCGTGCAGCGACTCCTAAAAGGCAAAGAATCACTCCTGGCTACCAACAGTAATGTTCCTTGGGAAACGCCATGGAATTGGGAAATTATTTGGCAGGTGTTTATCCTGGGTTTTTTCTTCATCGGTCAATTGCTATTGCCTACATTGTTCCATTTGTTAGGCGTTAATCCCAGCACTTATGATGTGCGGGTGAAGGCATTTTATGTTCTGGCAAGCTACTTACTGATGGCGTCTGGGGGCTTGTTGGTGTTGTACTTCTCCTTGAAGCCATTCTTCCCCCTACCCAAAAATTGGTTTTCTTTTAAGGGGCGATTGAGTTGGATTCCCTGGGGGTTGGGAGGTTATTTTGTCGCATTGCCTTTAGTGATTTTGGTATCGTTTCTTAACCAGAAGCTGTGGCAAGGGCAGGGCGGTAGTAATCCCATTTTGTCCCTAGCTTTAGAGGGACAGGATAATGTGGCTTTATTACTATTTTGTGTCACGGCTTGTGTGGCAGCTCCCATGTTTGAGGAAATCTTCTTCCGAGGGTTTTTATTGCCGTCTTTAACTCGTTATCTGCCCGTTTGGGGGGCAATTGTCGCCAGTGGTTTCTTGTTTGCTCTGGCTCACCTCAGTTTCTCAGAGGTGCTACCACTAGCCACGCTGGGAATAGTCTTGGGAATAGTTTATACGCGATCGCGCAATCTCCTCGCTTCTATGTTGCTTCATGGATTGTGGAACGCTGGGACACTCCTTAGCCTTTTTGTCCTAGGCAGCGGCTCGCATTAAATCTCAACATTAATTCAAGCCAAATTAGTGACTACTCGTTTGTATAACTGAGCTGAATTGGGGGGAATAGAAGATAAACCCCCCTTTTTCAGGAGGAGGCGAGGGGACTTCAATGTAGAAATGTAGAAATTCACGATACCGAGCCGTCTTGCATCAACGCCTCAAGGCTGTTTCACCAAACACAGAATCGTTGTGTTTATTCTCCGTTGCTTTTGACAAACCTAAGTCTTGAGATCAGAAAATAAAATAATAAGAATTGTTGCGAATTAACGTTGTATCAACCTTCAATGTAAAAAAATACTACTAGGAACATTTTGCTGATATAAAATACCACAATATATATGATTGGAATTGCGATTGCCGTGTAGAGAGTGTCTAGATATCGGCGGTTCGCCGCTGTTACGGTCTTGAAGCGCTGTCACGCCTCTCATGAGAATATTTGCATACTGGCTTTTTTTCAGTGTTCATTGATTTAGTCTCCAGTGGACAACTGTAGAGAAAGCTTCAATGCTCATTGAGCCAATTTGATTTATAGATATACAGCCGCTTACTTGACGCCTCAGGTAATTAGAAACAGCTTTCCAAACAGTTAATTATGGAGAACTTAGGCAAATGACACAGTATGCAAGTTTCGGAAAAAGATTCTTAGCTGCTTTACTAGATGGAGTAATTCTAATCATCATCAATATACTAGTCGGCTTTGTCCTCGGTTTGATCCTTGGTATCCTGTTAGGTAACTCTGATTCAGCAAAGGTGACGGCTGGTTTGGTTGGTAATGTAGCGGGGATTGTAATTGGTTGGCTTTACTACGCCAAGCAAGAAAGTTCCCCCAAACAGGCGACGATAGGCAAAGATGCATTAGGAATTGTTGTAACTGACATGGAAGGAAAACGCATTTCGTTTACTAAAGCGACAGTAAGGTACTTTAGTAAGATTCTTTCCAGTTTGATTTTATTAATTGGCTATATCATGGCAGCCTTTACGGAGAAAAAACAAGCCCTTCATGACATGATTGCTGGTACGCTTGTGGTTGATAAACGGTAGTTAAAGCGATCGCGCAATCTTTTATATACTATGTTGCTTTGCGGATTGTGGAACGCTGCAACACTCCTTAGCCTTTTTGTTCTCGGTAGTAGAGCGAGTTGAGTTTGGAGTACAAGAAGGCAGAAGGCAGAAGGCAGGAGGTAGAAGGCAGGAGGCAGAAGGAAAGAAAGTTTGTACAGTAAGCTTTTTCACCTTTTTCAACTGGATAGTTATTTC
>DATNQL010000807.1:0-2657 GCA_036704025.1 Stenomitos sp. | reverse complement strand
ACCAACACAGGAGACCCAAATTTCAGAAATGGAAATGATAACTGATTCTCAGGAGGAAGAGGAGATCGCTGATTCAGAGTCAGTGACCTCTGCAACAGGACGACCAACAGGACAATTAAGCGAGGACAGAAAACGGGAGCTCAGAGACCTTTTTGACAAAAACAATACCCCGCCAAATAAAAGAACTAACAGAACTAGTAAACCTACCCTTCCTGTCACCTCGAAAACCAGACAAAATAAACAATAACATGTCAACACAATGAAGGTTGCCTCTCTTAACATTAGGGGGAGTAGGTCGATAGACCGTATGAGGCTTCTTCTTAGCTTCTGCCTGCAGGGAGATTTTGACGTAATTGCTCTCCAGGAGATTACATTTCATACATGTGATGTACTGGAGAGCCATTTCACCCTTTTAAGCAATATGGGCCCTCGTAAATTGGGAACTGCAATTCTGATCAGAAAAGGGGTAAGCTATAAACGCGAACTTCTTGAACCTGACGGAAGGCTCATATCCATTGACGTAGGCTCAGTTACGGTAATTAATGTTTATGCTCCCTCAGGCAGTGCTAACAAAGAGGAACGAAACGAGTTTTTCAGAAAAACGGTACCTGCTTATGCAGCTACCTCGAAACTACCTATTGTTATGATGGCTGACTTTAATTGTGTTGATGACACTAATCATCGTTCCCAACCTAACATCCCAACCCGTGCGTCTAAGAGAACCAACCGAGCCTTTACCGAGATGTTGACATGCTTTGAGCTTGTTGACATTTGGGTAAAGATGAGGCCTGGTGATCAAGGACATACATTTTTCCACCCGCATGGATCCTCCCGTATTGATAGAGTCTATTCAAGTAGTGACCTTGTAGATAAATTTACTAATATTCAACTAGAAACCATCCCCTGGACCGACCATATGTGCCTTTTGTTTACCTTTACTAACATGTCAATACCAGCTTCGAGAACGAACGCTAGAGGGCTCTGGAAACTGAACACCTCGGTACTGCAGGAAGAGGCCTACTGTAAACAGATTAGCTATTTTATCGAAAATTCTATCACGCATCCCCTACGCGAGAGTAATGTCTCCGAATGGTGGGAAAAAGTATTTAAGCCTGGTGTCAAGAAGGAATCCATTCGTTATTGCACGGAACGGGCCAGACTTGCTAGAAACACAAAGCGATTCTATCAGCAATGCTTAGGGGAACTGGTTTCGGCAACCGTTGTAGACTGGGCTGCATTCCAAGAGTTGAAACAAGGCTCTAGAAAATGGGAGGAAAACCTGCTACGCGGATTCGGAATTCGATCCCGAGACGGAATAGAGTTCACTGAAGATGCATCGTTGTTTCATGTAAGGAAAGCCCGAACGAATGGAAAAACAAGCACTATTGACACACTTTTTTCTGCTAACGGTGAAATGATCTCGAGTAGGGAGTTAATAAACCGAGAGATTGTCGATCACTTTACGTCAATTTTCAAGTCTAGGCCTCTTCCTAATGCAGTGGCTGGTCAGCCTTTTCTCGAAATGGTAAAGGACAGATTCCCGTCGACGCCTAGCTTTCTAACATCGGCCATCACCTCGCCTGACGTCAAAAATGTGCTTCTCAAAGCAAAGAAAAACAAATCTCCCGGCACTGATGGTATTCCCTATGAATTTTACGTAGTCTTCTGGGACATGATCGCCCCCCACTTCACGGCCATGTTTAATCATGCACTTGAAAGGGATTCATTGTCTCCATCACAAGGGCGAGCGGCCATTAGACTTATTCCCAAGTCGACAGGTACCTGTGGGATTGCCGGTTATAGACCAATTTCGTTGCTCAACACAGATTATAAGCTCATGGCTTCTGTGTTAGCTGACAGACTCAAAAAGAGTTTGGTTGACGCTATACAGCCACACCAAAAGGGTGGAGTACCTGGTCGTCTGCTTGTTGATAATCTCTGTCTTTACAGAGACGTCATACAATATGCAGATGAACGAACTAGCCGAGAGCGACAGGCCTTTCCTTCGCCGACTGGACCGAAAGCCGCCATAATAGGGGTGGATTTAGCAAAGGCGTACGATCTGGTCAACCGAGATGTTTTGTGGGAGGTTATGAACGTCATGGGATACCCTGCCAAGTTCGTTGGATGGCTCAAGACCATGTACAGCGTCGCTGACATGAGTATCTTGAACGGAAATGAACTGGCAGGTAGTATCTCTGGCGTTCAATCAATTCGTCAGGGATGTCCTCTCTCCATGCATCTGTTTGTAATCTACATTGAGCCACTACTTGTCCGTTTAGCCAATTCCATCAAAGGCATCAAATTATTTGACAAATCGGTCTCTGTCAGAGCAATGGTCGACGACGTGGTTGTGTTTGTCTCTGAGGACAATGAAATTGTCAAAGCAGGAGAGATTTTGGATCTCTTCTGCGACTGGACCAAAGCAATGATGAACAAGCAGAAGACAAAAATATTAGGGATCGGTACCTGGTCGACTAGGACGCAATGGCCACTCCCTTGGCTCAAATCCACTCCTACCATGACCCTTCTAGGCATACCATTTTCCTCCAACATCACCGAGACGACGGAGCGAGTTTGGAACTCGGTACACGGACATATGCTCGGCATAATGATGGAGAATTGTTGCCGACGTTTTAACCTTTTCCAACGTGTTA
>DATNQL010000806.1:0-6681 GCA_036704025.1 Stenomitos sp. | reverse complement strand
GGGGGAGCCAAAGTTCAAAGTCCCCCAGACTTTTAAAAGCGTAGCAACATCTGGCTTCCCCCTTTTTAACCGGAGCTTTAGTGAGGAGGACGGGAGGGGGATCTCCTTGGGGGATTTAGGGGGCAAATTCCACAGGAAAGTGCTTAAGTCAGTGCCATTCGGCTTAAACTTCATCAAAACTTTAATAAAAAGGGTGACACCCCCCACCCCACAATGCAATAATAAGGTTAATAGATGCACCCTGATGATCGGGAGAGTCGCCACAAGTGGCTCTCTTTTTTTTTGTTCGGATTGAGTCGAAAAGTCAGCCATTGAGACGCTGACGCTGGGTTTGGGGCACACTCAATCGGGTCAGCGTTTGGAGTATATCACGGCATCACCCACGGCTGCCGATGAAACGGATCGGTGCAAACCCGCCTCTGTCTTTGTCGCGGCCTTAACCAAGGTAATCACCGTCAGTTCTGGCGGACAATTCCAGCGTCCAGGAGGAAAGGTTCCCAAACCCCGATTGACATACAGATAGTTGCTTCCCGCTTGATGCAGACCCTGTGCCCATTGCCAGTGCTTCACGACCTTAGGCCACTTGGCTTCGAGAAAGGGTATCCAAGGCCATAGGAATTTAGGAATTCTCTCGCGTGAGGCATGAATCCAAGTGGGAACGGAACCCATGCCTGGAATTACAATTTGCCCGCCATGAGTATGACCGGATAGTTGCAAATCCACACGCCATGGCTGCAATGTCTCTGCACTATCTGGATTGTGAGACAAGACAATTCGGGGAAGAGTGGGATCTAGCTGATTCATCACCAACGCTGGATTAAATTCAGGCGACCAAAAATCAGGGAGTCCAACCAAGGCTAATCCCGCTCCTAAAGGATAGGCGACTTGATTCCACAGGACTTGAATGCCTACATCTGTAAGAGCTTTAGTGATTTCCTGTTTGGAGTAAGGAAAATAAAGGTCATGATTTCCTAAAACAGCATAGATGCCAGCACGACTTTGCAAACGCTGGAGCCACTGCGCCAGTTGATGAATGGGTTTGGGAGAATGAGTGACAAAGTCCCCCGTGAGTACAATAATATCGGGATTAACCTGATTACTCGCTTCAATGACCTGACTTAGCAACGTTTCAGTGAGCAGGAGACCATCGAAGTGAAAATCGGTTAAGTGTACTAGTTTTGAATGCTGTAAAGGTTTTGGCAATTCTGCGATCGCCAGAGTTAAATGCTCGATGGTCAACGGTTCTGAAAATATATTCATGATGCATAGTTTTGACTAACGACAGGTCAGGAAGCCGCTCACAACTGCCAGCGAATCAATAACGCCAGCCGACCTAACACACGATTCCATAGAGGGCGTGTTTGCCACTTTGCCCAATCAATACGACGGCTTTTGGAGAAGGCACGCCAGAAAAAACCCTCGACAAATTCCGCAAATTTAGGCTCCGTTAAAGAAAGATGGAGTTCGTCGTTGTGAAAGAGGCTGCGCGGATCAAAGTTGGTGCTTCCAGTACTTACCCAGCGATCATCAATCAGTAGTACCTTAGCGTGCATCATACTGGGGTGGTACTCATAGATTTCAATGCCGGCTTTGAGTAAATCGCGGTAACGTTCGCGGACGGCATAGTAAACCATCTTCTTGTCGTTGTGTGGACCTACCGTTAGGATACGCACATCAACCCCACTGTGTTTAGCCTGCAACAGCGCCTGGCGAGAGCTAGCATCTGGGAGAAAGTAAGGACTAGCAATCCAAATCCGCTGTTTCGCTGCGAGGACACTGGTGTAGAAGAGAGCATAAACGGATGAACGGGGAGAAGGTGCATTTCTCGGTGTGACGAGTACCGTTGAACCGCCTGTTAAGGCTGGATAAAAGGTTCCTGGTCTGAGTCTGGCAACTCCGCCGCTATAGAGCCAGTGTTGCATGAAAATACCTTCCAAAATAACCACGATTGCCCCAGTGAGGCGAACCTCAAAATCCAGCCAGGGAGACGTATCGCCTATTTTGTTGACCCCATCCCAGTGATCAGAAACGCCCATGCCTCCCACAAAAGCCGTGTCCCCATCAATCAGAAGCAGCTTCCGGTGGGTGCGGGTGTTGAAAATCAAGGGCGCTCTCCAACTGAAGGGGTGGAAAAAGCGAACCTGAATTCCTGTGGCTTGCAGTTGCTTCCAGTAAGCCTTAGGCATTGAGTGCACGCCGAAGCTATCAACCAGTAACTGAACTTCAACCCCAGCTTGAGCGCGTTCCTGAAGCGCCGCCGCGAATTCGTTGGCACGACGCCCAGGAGTCATGTAAAACGTCTCGAAGTGAATGGTTTGTTGGGCACTTCTAATGGCTTCTAATCGAACGGCATAAATCGTATCAATTTCAAACCAAGAGTCTGTTAGGTAACCGTTGGTCATCAGCGAGGCGGATACGCCCATCATAGCCAGGGGAAAGTGAGGCTCTTCTAAGCCAGGAATGTCTTCGATCCTGTACAGAGCTTTTTTGTAAAAGGCTCCCGGAAGATAAAGGCTTAGGAAGAACAGGATCAGTAAGGTTAGGAGCAACCCACTAATCCACCACATTAAGGCATTAAGTTGCACTCTTGAATACGCTGGAGGACAGGGAACAATCATTGTGACATGAGCTAGGGGAAGAAATAACCCTGTTTTTCACTTACCATCCCGGAGAGTGAGTCATATCATGTGTGCTTGAATACCCATAGTTGGGACAGACGCGGAGACGCAGAGAAATTTTTATTAGGGGCAATTAGCCGGACTTGATAAGCTGTGACGCATTTAAGAAAGCCTATTTCCACACCCTACACCCCACACCCCACACCCCCTATGACAATTTCGCTATGGCAATTTAGCTGCACATCAGATTATCACACCTAAATGGAATTGGATTTTTTGATGTAGAACGGGTAGCGGCTGGTCGCCGCGTCCCCCTCCAACCTTCCAAGCACAGAGGGTATACAAGAGAGAAAAAAGTTCTAAGTGAATCATGGAGTCTGAGTTATCTATGCCTCTAGTCATATAGAGCTAAATCAGAAGTAAAACTCTGGACAGAGACCTCTACATTTGTCTTTAGCTATACCTATAAGAGTTAAGTCCTGAATTGTTAATTCAGAGAAAAGCATTAAGACTTATGTCTAAGCCCTTTGCATTTTCTTGCCGAATAGGATGTTTCTCAAGAATGGACTTGACAGACTACCCGTGGAAAAAGTATAGCTTTGATACGAATGACCCGTAAGAAATAATATGCAGGCTAATGGATTTATCAAACAAACTCCTCTAGGAGAAATTAAGTTTAATCAGGCCACTCACAGCGAAGCTCAAGCCAATCAAACTCAGCCGGATGGGTTTATTCTGCCTAGCATGGTAATGTTCGACCATCCCTTTTATGCTGTTCTAGGTTGGGTCATTTTTAGCCTGATGATGTCAGCTATTTTTACGGTTATCCGTTCTGAGATTTTTAGCCTAGAGCCTATCTCTCAAGTTCCTTGTCGGAACTGTCAATTTTTTTCTAGTAATCCTTATCTTCAATGTGCGGTACACCCAGGTATGGCTCTGACCGATAAGGCGATTAATTGCTCTGATTACTGTCCGCAAAAACGTAAATTGTTCCATTAATCTCAATAGTCAAGTTAAAACATAAGCTGGTAAGCTAACGTTTCTTGCCGCTGAATCCCATCAAAAAACGCCTAACTCAGTTGAGTCAGGCGTCTTGTATTTTTAACAGTTAAGACTTGATGGAAGAGAGTCTTAAATCTGGGCGTCTACATGCTGAATCGGCTGAATGCTGACAGCCGGTTGCTGATGGCTGATCACCGCTTGTTGCAGCATTGGGGTGCGGATAACCGAAGTATTCGCTAAGTCAAACAGAGGATTTGATAGAATCCCTGCCAAAGTCGTGGCAATCACGGTTAGGATTAAGCCCACTTGCAAGGGGCGCATTCCAGGCAAATTCCAGCGGATTTCTGGGTAATTCTTCACGGCGTCGGACATTTCTTGAGGTTCTTTGACGACCATCATCTTGACGACGCGAATGTAGTAGTAAATTGAAACCACACTTGCTAGCAAACCGAGTATGACTAAACCATACAGTCCTGCTTGCCAACCAGCCCAGAATAAGTAGATTTTGCCGAAGAACCCGGCTAGAGGCGGAATTCCTCCTAAAGAGAGCAAACAAATGCTTAATCCCAATGTTAGGAGTGGGTCTTTTTGATATAAACCCGCGTACTCGCTAATCTGGTCAGTTCCCGTGCGTAGGGTGAATAGAATCACGCAGATAAAGCCGCCCAGGTTCATGAATAAATAAACCAGCAGGTAAAAGATCATGCTGGCGTAACCGGCGTCTGTCCCGGCAATTAGACCAATCATGACAAACCCAGCCTGAGCGATGGAAGAATAAGCTAACAGACGCTTCATGCTGGTTTGTGTCAGGGCGACAACGTTCCCTAAAACCAGGCTCAAGATGGCTAATGCGGTGAACACAAAATGCCACTGTTCGGTAACCAAGGGGAAGGCGGTGGTCATCAAACGAATGGCAAGAGCAAAACCTGCGGCTTTGGAACCGACGGAAAGGAAAGCCACGACGGGAGTGGGAGACCCTTCGTAAACGTCGGGTGTCCATTGGTGGAAGGGCACGGCGGAGATTTTAAAGGCAATCCCGGCGATCGCAAACACCAACGCAATTAAAATTCCTAGGGATTGACCGGCTTCTAAGCTGGCAACATTCGTGGCGATCGCATTTAAGTTCGTCTCTCCTCCAGACAAACCGTATAGCAACGAGACGCCATAGAGAAAGACGGCTGAACTCGATGCCCCAATCAGCAAGTATTTCAACGCCGCTTCATTAGAACGCGGATCACGCTTCATGTAACCTGTCAAGAGGTACGATGAAATACTTAACGTTTCGAGGGAGACAAAAATCGCCACTAACTCATTGGCTCCCGACAGGAACATCGCCCCCAAGGTTGCACTGAGCAAAATGCCAATAAACTCAGCTAAAGACGTGCCAGCTTGCTGCACGTAGCGAATTGACATCAGAATTGTGACAGCCGTGGACAGGGCGATGATGCCGCGAAACGCTATACTCATGGCGTCGCCGTTGAACTCCCCTAAAAAGGCAATGGGGTCGGCAACATCCCATTGGGAATACAGGGCGACTACAGCCAGCAGAAGACCGCCAATCGCCACATAGGGCAGTGTCTGAGCCGCGCTTCTTCCCGAAATCAGGTCAATCAATAAAACCAGCATGAGGGTAACGAGTATAATTCCCTCTGGCAAAATTATCCCGGCATTGAGCTGGGCAGCAATAGTGGCAAAATCCATAGGTTCTATTGTTATTGTCTATGGTTATGTTGTCTCAGCATTAACTTTTTTATCATATCGGTGATTGCCATCGCTTGAGCAGCCAAGTTTGCTCTTGAGGGCTGTGTCGGGCGATGCTCATGTGTTTGATAGCCACATCATTAGTTTGTCTTCTGAAGTTGTTTATTCTGAAGGAAAAAATTAGTTTTGCCCTTAAACTCTCTGCGGATCAACTCTAATTTTTAGTCTATGCTGAGAACGAGCTGTAAGTTTCTCAACAATTCATCTGAGGTGTAGGGCTTTGGCAAAAAAGTTTTAACGCTATTACCTATAAATTGACTGATTTTATGGTTTGAGACAAGACCGCTAATGGCTATAATTTTGACCTTTGGGTTAATTTTTTGTAAAACGCCAATCGTCGTCGGGCCATCTATATTGGGCATCATCATATCCATCAACACAACACGAATGGTTTCTTGCTGTTGGGTATACACAGCGATCGCTTCAATCCCATCACTAGCAAGTAAAACGTTGTAGCCATAGGTTTCTAGCAAAGTTTTAGTAATGTCGCGAATTGAATCTTCATCATCGACGACAAGAATTAATTCTCCCTGCCCTTTGGGTAATTCATCATCCGTTTCTGCTGGAGAATCATTCTTTGTTGTTGGAGTTGCCGGTAAGTACACTTGAAATTGCGTACCTTTACCCACCTTGCTTAATACCTTGACAAAACCACCGTGGCTTTTAATAATGCCAATCGCGGTTGAAAGACCCAGTCCGGTACCTTTACCCACTTCTTTGGTCGTAAAAAATGGCTCAAACACTCTATCTATTATTTCCTTGGAAATCCCTGTTCCTGTATCAGATACAGTAATGACAATATAAGGGCCAACCTTAGCCTCAATATTCATCTGAGTATAGTGGGTATCAACCCAGAAATTTCTGGCAGAAATCTGGAGGATTCCCCCATCAGGCATAGCATCACGAGCATTAACACAGAGGTTCATTAACACTTGGTGTAGCTGAGTTAAATCGCCAGAAATAGTCCAAAGATTTTGTGTAGGAAGTTCGCTGCGAATTTCAATAGCTCTGGAAAATGTCTGTTTGACAATTTTTTCAATTTCCTTAATTAAGTACCCTACTTCTAAAGGAGTGCGCTGACCGGCAACTCCTCGTGAAAATAACAAGACTTGTTTGACTAAATCAGCCGCTCGTTTCACATTGGTTTCTAGGATCGAAAGCCACTGTTGGCTCTGTTCATCCGGAAGTTTGCATTCGAGGAGTTGAGCTGCCATCATCATCGGTGTCAGCGCATTGTTGAGGTCGTGAGCAATACCGCTAGCTAGAGTTCCAAGACTCTCCATACGCTGGGTTCGCAGAA
>DATNQL010000805.1:0-2163 GCA_036704025.1 Stenomitos sp. | reverse complement strand
TACGTTATGACAAGCCTGACCCTGGTAACAATGCTTGGAGGGTACGAAAACAGGCTGTGGCAGCGCTGATTACCCATTATTTACCGGATATGATTGGCACTCAAGAAGGACAAGCCCATCAGTTGCTAGACTTACATCGCTTGCTCCCAAATTACCAGAGTGTGGGGAGTGATCGCACGGGAACGGATACGGGTGAGTATTGTGCGATCTTCTACCGAACGGATCGACTTAGGTGCCTCAAGACGCAGGATTTTGTTTTGAGCGATACCCCGGAAATCCCAGGGAGTATTAGCCCCGCATGGGGCAATCCCATCCCGCGTATGGCTAGCTGGGCTGAATTTGCCGTTGTGGGGGAAGCCAGAACGGTAACCCTTTTGAATACTCATCTCGACTACAAAAGTGTTCAGGCACGAGAATTCGGGGTAAAACTGATCCGCGAACGCATCGGGCGTTCAGAGTTAGCTGAGTCTTATCTGTTGCTCACGGGTGACTTTAATGCTGATCCCGGCACGCTTCCCAGGGAGATGTTGAAATCTCCTTTGTCCAATGGTGTCACCCTGCACGACGCCTTGACAGGTATTGCATTAGAGCATCAACTCACCTTTCACGACTTCACAGGGCAAGCCAGCGCAGCGATTGATACGATTTACTATGACAACCGCATCAATTTGCAAAATGTATGCATCGATGCTGAGCAATGGCTAGGAATTTGGCCTTCCGATCACTTCCCCGTCGTCGCCAATTTTGTCTCTACAGGACTCAACCCTGACATACAGAGGAATAATAGGGATTAAAAGGATTGGAGCAGATGCCAAAAACGGTTCTCCCACCCTTGCCGTGCATCACCCCTATTTTCCGCTCAGTGAGGTCATCCACACAGTCCCATGAAGGAATCCATCAGTAAGCTTCCTCGCCAGCTCAATATTGGGTTAATCTTCCCGATTCTTTTTCTCAATGGCTGGCTTCTGCTTCTGTTGGTTCAGATGCTACAGCCTTTGCCCAGCATTTTAATCACAGCTACCCTGATTGCATTTTTGCTCGATTACCCCATTCGTTTTCTCCACGAACGCGGAGTCAATCGAGGCATAGCGATGGCAGTAGTAGTCCTATTATTTCTGATGATTTTAGTCACGATAGGACTGTTCTTGGTGCCGATCATTCTGCAACAGGCCAATGAATTGTTAACTCGGCTACCCGATTGGCTGAAGTCAGGTCAACAGCAACTGCAAAGCTTAGAAACTTGGGCGGTTGCTCAACAGTTACCCATTGATTTGAGTGGCACTTATAGTCAGATCATTGAACGACTAACCAGCCTCTTGCGCTCTTTAACCAGTCAAGTCTTCAGTTTGATCTTTAATACCATTGGCAGTATCGTCAATGTTTTCTTAACCCTGGTGTTTTCTTTCTTCCTGGTTTGGAGAGGGGAACGCTTGTGGAATGGCATCCTTAGCTGGTTTCCGGATCAGTGGAATCAGCTCATCCGCCAAGCCCTACCGTACAATTTCGAGCGGTTTATTGCCGGTCAAGTCATTCTGGCGGTGATCATCAGTATTGCTCAGACAACGGCTCAGTTGATTTTGGGTGTGCCTTTAGCTCAACTGTTTGGCTTTGGGATCGGAGCCGCAAGTCTGATTCCCTTTGGTGGCACTACGGCTATTGTGATCGTGAGTTTGCTCCTCGCCCTGAATAACTTTTGGTTAGGGGTTAAAGTTTTGGTCATCGCGATCGTCATTAATCAAATCGTCGAGAATGTTTTAGGGCCGCGTATTGTTGGCGAACTCACCGGATTGAATCCCGTATGGATGCTAATTTCCTTAGACATTGGCGTGAAAACAGGAGGCGTTTTAGGGCTGTTGGTAGCCGTGCCAATTGCCAGTTTTATTAAAGTAACGTTTGATACGATTCGCTCTTCCCCACTCACAATTCAAGTTGTACCGAGTTCAGCAGAAATTCCTCCGACTCCTCAAGAGAATGATCCATCCCCCTATTCCGCTCGTAAATAAGACGTTTGGCAGAGGTATTGAGCTGTCTCAAAACGATCTTCTACTGAGCCGGTTGCTAGACAACGCCTGATCAGGAAATTACCAGCCATTGAGAGTTGGCAACGATATCATGACGAATGAACCTCTGCATAGCGCCATCTCACCCGCTGCAACTTCGATG
>DATNQL010000804.1:0-6255 GCA_036704025.1 Stenomitos sp. | reverse complement strand
CAATGTAAACCCATTTCATTTCTGTTTCTCCCCGGAGTCTGGTGCATTGACATAAGTGAGGCTTGTCGCTGGTGACGACAGTTCGGCTTGCATGATTTCATAGAGGCGTCGAACCCTGGTTATGGTGTGATAGGGTTCCGGGTCATCTTTACTCCCTAAAAAGCCTTGATACGCGTACTCTCGTCTGGCACAGGTGGCATGGACTTCTTTGTCCATCAGCGCCCGGTGCAAAGCCTGCGTATTCGTGTACGGAACTACCTCAACACGCATGTAGTGTTTATGAAAAATTGTGCGTAAGTCATTCATCAGTTGCTCAAGATGGTCACACTTCTGCGGAGTTGCTACACTAACGGCTTGTCCGGCTGCTAGGGACTCGTCATTTGTCTCACTCGTTCCGTCTTCGAGTACACCCAGACGCATCACTAGCGATGAACGCACGGCGATCGCATAAAGTGTAATCGCCAGCAGAGTCCCCATCAAAGCTTGGGTTAAAGCCACATCTGCCGCCCCCAAAACCGCAAATACCAATGTCGCCACCGCTCCCACTATTCCCTGGATTACCAGAGCATGGTATGGATTGGTTTGAACTATCAGCATGAGCGCGGACAACGGCAACAGGGCGGTTATGACATAGATATAGCTATCATTCATCGCTTCCTCCCGTGCTGGAAGAGTATGCCAATACATACCCCAGCACTGTATTCCAGATTGCTAAGGTGATAATGCCCAGGATGAGTAGCGGCCATTCGCTCGGTGCCTTCGGCAGGAGCAGTCCGACAATAATGAGCATCGAGCCGAGGGTATCTGCAACTGAAAGAGTATGCAGCTTGAATAATACCGAGCGATCGCCAACTAGGGGAAAGGTTCCCCAAAACCAGAAGAAAATTCCTATACCGATGCAGGTATAACTCAGCGCGTTGATCATAGTTGATTCAATCGTTTAAGAATTTGTGCCAACAACATTAATCCGGCATTCCCTACACTCAGGATGATTACCCCGACAACACCGAGCATCCAATCATCCCGTAAGACTGATACAACCAGGAGTATGATGGATGTCTTGGTGGCGACACTGGCAAAAGCCAACATCTTCTGCCAAATATTTTCATCCTGCCAAGCCTCGTACATGGGGATGAGCAGAGCCAGAATCATTGCAATCAGTGCCAAATTCATGCTTTTCTCCTCCGGCGCACCCAATGGACTTCGTACCAGCCATTTTCGTGGTATTTCAAGACAATGGTCTTGGGCGTGAAGGTAATTAGAAAGATATCGAGAAAGATGAGTCCGGGTGTCCGTCCAGGTTTTACTTGTTCCATCGTCACCTCTTCGTAACGATGGGGACGGACGATCATTTCAAAGGCTTCCATATAGGCTTGCGGAATTGCCACCAACGTTTCCCACAGCGCCCGCAACCAGTCCTTTAATCGTCCTGGGGCTTTGGGGCGTCCCGGTAATAGGAGTGCGATACTGATACCGATGAGGATATTTGCCGGACTCAAATTAGCGGTGAGCAAAAACCAGATGGCCAGCCGCAATATCAGATTCAAACACCCAATCATGCCATCACCATCCAAAAGAGCAGGATTAACATTAAACTCATGCCACCGATCAAATGCTCAAATTGCTCCATCACACGGGGCAGCTTGAGTACTGCTCGTTTGAAAATCAAAAGATACGCCAACCAACCCAGACCAATAATTGCCAGTGGTTTCACGATATTCTCAAGGGTATACGCCTCGAAATAAACAACGTTTGCTGCAAATAAGCCACCAAGCAGCAGGCTGGTTGCTATCCAGAAACCGGGTTTGACTACCTCTTCGCCGTCTGCTTGATGCGGCAAGAAGATGAATTTGGCAAACGAGATGGCTGTTCCCAACGCCGCAACGTTCATCGCGATCGCTTGCCAGGGTAGTAAATTTTTCGTCGTCAACACCTTTGCCCCAAAGCCGGATAACATGGGAAAGCCGGAGATTGAGAAGCTGGCGATGACCAGAGCAATCCAGACGGTTGTATTGATTGGTCGTTGTTGCAATTCCTTGAAGTTGCGACTTGGTAAAGCCCCCGCAATCAGGAAGAGTGCTGATTTAACCAACCCGTGTGTGAGTGCATAAAAGCCACCTACGATTGGGGCAGCAAGGATAAAGCCTAACTGCGAAACCGTGTGGAACGCCAGCATTCGCTTGCTATCTTTTTCAAAGACGGCATAGCCTACTCCCAGAAGCGCTGTTCCGACTCCGAAAATCCGAATCAGCGGATCGAGTTCCTCCACCATCAGCGCACAACGCACCAGTGGATAAACTCCAGCTTTGACCACAACTCCCGATAGCATTGCCGACACGGGTGTCTCCGATTCAGAGTGGGTTAACGGCAACCACAATCCCGATACGAAAATTCCCCCCTTAACCAAGAGTCCCAGAAAAATCAGGGCAAGTGCTTCCGGTGGTGCTCCCCGCAAACTGGCAAAACTAAATGAATGATTGGTTTGATAGGCTAGCACCGCACCCACCAGATAAAACAGCATTGCCGTGTTGCTGATAAACAAATAGCGCAAGCCAACCCAAATGGAGCGATCGCTCCGGGGATAGGCAATCAAGAGAAATGCGGCAATCCCGCTTACCTCTAACGCCACGTATAAACTGATAAAGTCTGCACAGGCAAACGCGGCATTGAGGCTGCCATGCAAAATGATGGCTTGGGCATAAAAAAAAGTGGTCTTATCGCTGTGCCAACAGTAGAGAATGACAGCGGCTGTTACTATCGCATTCGTCAGGATAAAGAAGCCGCTTAACGGATCGACGATTAATGTGACGCCAAAATGATCGAGTAACTCTAGTGTTAGGGGCGACTGTTCGACAAATAGCCCAAACGCATATGCCACAGATACAAAAGCTGTAAGCAGTGCGAGGGGTTTGGCCAGTTTGGGGAGCAGATAAATGGTAAACCCCAAAAAAAACGGGAGTGCAATCCAGGCAAGGGTAATGGTAGTCATGGGGTATTGCTCTTCTCAATCTCGTTGGTTTCCAGGGTGGGGTTATCCCGTGCCAGCTTCATGACACCGACTAGCATTAAGCACTGAATCGAAAAGCCAATCACAATCCCCGTCAAGATGACTGCCTGGGGAACCGGATCGGCGTAAGCTCCATTGGCGGCGTCTGAAATAATCGGGGTGAACAACCCATCTCGCGATGCAATCAGCACGTAATAGGCAATAACCCCTGTACTCATGACATCCATCGAGATGATTTTCATCACCAGGTTTTTTTTAAGGATGATGCCGAGAAATCCGCAGAATATTGTGGCAAAAACGAATGCTTCTAACACGAGAATTGCCTGTTGGGTAAGGGTTGGTTGTAATGATTTTTGAAAAAATACGCGATTTCTAATGGGCAGTTTTATTTCTCAAGGGTGCTACCGACGAGCAACCGCTTTGAACGTTAAACCCTTATCTAGATGGCTATTCAGAAGTTTTGCAACCTCTTGAACCTCCCAGTGATGCCATTTTTGCCCTTGTTGGCTGAACAAGTTCTTGATAGCTGTGACTGACATGCCGCTACCCCCTACTTAGTACGTATTAATAGTGCTGTAATCTATTAATTGCACTATAAAATAGAGCCAGTTAGGATGCAAGAAAACCCGGTGATTTGAAAATAGGAAATTCCAATGGTTGCCCAAGACAGATTCAGTAGATTAAAAACATCTACGAAAAGCTGGCAGGACAAAGACAAAATTATGAATTAAAAATGAACCAAAAAAAGCCTTCCCGCAAAGGCAATCACTCCTCAATTAGCAATTAGCAAGGCCAGTTGACCGGAAAGGGCTGAGGAACTCCTGTATAAGGGAAGCGTCTGTTCACCTTCCTGGACTTCACGCTAAACCATGACTCAAGATATCCATCGGTTCTACCAAGCCTCTCAGCCTAGTCAGAGTCTGACTGATAGTGATGATCATCAACCCGATCAACTCAATTACTCACCCGTGCGGGGTCTGAGAGTCATGGGAGCGATGAAAGAAAGGATTCGATGCGCCCCCTTGGAGAAGGCAACTTGCCAGCTATTTACCGGATACATCGGCACGGGCAAAACGGCAGAGTTACTTCAGCTGAAAAGAGAACTAGAACAGGAGTTATTTCATGTTGTTTATTTTGATGCCAAGGACGATGTGGATTTGGCAGATTTAGATATTGAAGTTCTGATGATGGTGATTGCCCATCACATCACTCAAAGCTTAGAAGCCTCACACATCAATATCTCCAAGCCATTCTGTACTCATCTACTCAGTGCCCTCTCAGAGTTACCAGACATTTCCCCAATCTCCTTAGGACTGGATCAGTTAATCCCTAAACTAAAAAGCAGTGTCAAGCTTCGCAACTACCTACGGCATATTTTGGCAAGCTGTAACTATCAGCTTGTGGCAACCATTAACGAGAAATTGTTGGCACCTGCGATCGAACAGCTTGAAAGTCAGGGTAAAAAAGGCTTAGTCGTAATTGTGGATGGCTTAGACCGTTTAGACAGTTCCCGCAACGTCTGGGGATGCCACCAATATGAAAACCTGTTTATTGAGCAAGCCGTTCAGCTACAGCAGCTTAACTGCCACATGATCTATACCTTTCCCGTGGGATTGGTTTTCTCGGAGGAATATGTCGTTCTCCAGCAGCGCTTTGGTGTGACTCCCATCCTACTGCCCATGATTCCCGTGCAGCACCGAGATGGTCGTAAGTGTGAACAGGGGATGGAACTCCTGCGGCAGATGGTTATGGTTCGATCTTTTCCCAAACTTCAGCCAGAAGAACGCCTCAAGCGGATTACAGACATTTTTGACAGTCCAGAAATTCTAGAGCGACTGTGCCGCATTAGTGGTGGTAATGTGGGGACGTTGCTAGAGATGCTCAATAGATGTTTTGAAGAAGAAGAAGAACTACCCTTATCGAGAACGGCTGTGGAAGCCGTGATTCGGGAAAGCCGCAATAGCTTGGTTGTTGCCGTTGATGATCACGAATGGGAGTTGCTCGTGCGCGTGGCGAAAGAGCGTCGTTTGACGGAAGAAGCAACCGATGAAATCTTGCGGCGATCGCGCTTTGTCTTGGAATATGAAGACGACCAAGGACGCTGGTATGATGTTAATCCGCTTTTGTTAGAGGCAGAACAATTCCAGGCGATTGCTCAGAGAAAACTCTGAACTTGAGGGGGACTCAAGAAAGACAATTTTTGTCTTCTCATCCAGCCATAAGATTACTTATTGCCACACACTAACCCAAACCGAATCAACCCACTTCGGTAGCCTCGGCTCATCAATCCTAAGGATAATGCGGCTTGTATCGTACTCCAACCGCTTTGAACCAAGCCGACAATCGCTTTAGGGTCTAAGGCTGAATGAATCACAATATCCCAAAAAGGGGCAACGGCATCCGACCAATCAGCGGTGCGAATGTTTTGTAGGGGGAGACTACGAGCGATCGCTTCATACTCCGGCAGCGAAATGACATAAGGCAAACAGTAAACTCGGTATATTTCCTGTAAATGCTGCTGTTCATCCGCCGTTAACTCCCCCGTTGCGGGTGTGATCGGGCGATGACACCAGGTTGCCATCAGGAAGGTTCCGCCCGGTTTAAGTACCCGGTAGCACTCCTGGAGGAATTTTTCCTTATCCGGCATGTGTTCGCCACTTTCCATCGACCAAACCAAATCAAAGGAGTTATCGGCAAAGGGCATATCTAGGGCATCGGCAACTTGGAACTGTACCTCTGTCCCTAACCCTGCGTCCTGTGCTCGTTGGGTTGCTCTTTTCGCTTGCACTGGACTTAACGTAATCCCTGTCGTCTGAGCATTGTACTTGTGCGCGAGGTAAACAGAACTGCCCCCAATGCCACAACCGACATCGAGGATTTGTGGACAATATCCTGAGACTGTCCCTAAGTTCCTTACCTCTGCCCAGGTGAGCATTTCCTCAATCAGGTCAATTTGTGCCTGACGCCGTTCTTTTTTCTCTTTCCCGGTAGGGCCGTAGTAGCCGTGGTGCATGTGTTCACCCCATACTTGTTCCCACAAGCCAGAAGAGGCGTCATAAAATTGTTGAATTTGGCTCTTGAGAGTAGAAGTCATGGATGGGTGCGCTGATGAGTAGACCGGAATTAGCCTAGCAGACAAACTCCTGTTCCATCAAAAGTACAGGGCAGAGATCTCCTTATTGTCGTGGTATTCAAAAGTCCTTTTTTTAGGAGTGGCGAGGGACACGCTAAATTGTGCCTCGACTACC
>DATNQL010000803.1:0-8583 GCA_036704025.1 Stenomitos sp. | reverse complement strand
TCGCTAGGAGTTAAGCCGGATGGAGACAACGGACGAAACGGAATCGTTGCTTCGATACAGGCGACGATTTGAGCAATCATACCAGGACTCAAAACAGGCTCCAAAGAGCGTGCTGCAATGAGCGCGCTCAAGAATTCATTTTGCCCTGCCATGGGAGAAAGCACTTGACTCGGCGAAAATCCAAATATCGTTGCAACAATATCAAACATCAGTGAGGAAGGCATATCAGAGTCTTCTCGAATGACCAACTGCCCTTTCACTGGCTTACCTTTGGCTTCCTTAACCTCCGTCCCTTTAACTTCCTTGACAAAAGGAGCGATGTAACTGCCGATGTTGATACTGACACCGTGATCGACTTGCACATATACAAGGTCATGAAATAAAGCCGCTAAGACCTCAATAGCATTAACTGACCCACCGACCTCAAAAATGTGATCAGGCGTGTGAAAATAGCGCCAAGGGCCGGTCATGGTTTGGATAATCAACTCGGTAATCGTCTCAAGTTGTGTCGGCTCGACTTTGCCTTGTAGCTCTTCAATCGCCCAAACCAAGCGATCTTTGCAACGAGTGTGAGCAACATCTAAATCCATAAGTACCACCCTTTTCCCCGATCTAAATCATTCCTGAAAGACACGGACTCAGCAGCGCTTGAAACACCGACACCAGCAATCATTTCCTTG
This sequence comes from Stenomitos sp., assembly GCA_036704025.1. GTDB lineage: Bacteria > Cyanobacteriota > Cyanobacteriia > Cyanobacteriales > Coleofasciculaceae > Allocoleopsis. Next base: position 7,903 of record DATNQL010000803.1, on the reverse strand, counting down.
ATATCCTGTGGCGAACAGCGCCATCCCGCCACTGCTGTTAGTAGTTACCTTACTTTACCCGATGAAGACGGGAACTGCCGTGAAGACTATTGGAGAATCCATGGTTTAGCTATGAGCAAAGGAAATCTTAATTATCGGCGAGGGCTTACCGAACTCACAACTCTACTCAGGATTTTGCTGACGGAGATTGTCCGCTCTAGGTTAACGTTACTCAGGTTGACTCCCTGCTAATTTAGCTTCTAGTCAATCAGCCTCATTGAGTTGGCGGCTTCCACCACTTGGTTTCTGGGAAAACCAATCGAGCGAGAGTCGTTTTAAACTGTAATCTAGATAACATTTTTCCAGCCCATCTGAGTCAAACTCAGGGCTGATCCAAAATTCATGTTTGCATTACGTTTAGTACTCAAGGCTTGACAGGCTGGATGGGGGGTTATAGATTTTTGGTGTCAATAATTTCCTCAGCAGCGAGATGGTCAGATTGGTCATTGGAGATAGCTGATGTGCTACAAAATATTCCTCAAGAGTCAATTAGTAGTAAAGCACTGCAAGCTGCCCTATTAGAGAATCGCTTTTGCCTATATTCTCAGCCCATCATCCCGCTAACGCCTCAAGAAGGCTCACTCATTCACCAGGAAATTTTATTACGAATGGTAGGGCATGATGGGCAAATCATTCCGCCCAACAAGTTTCTGCCCGATGCAGAACAATATGGATTGATGCCTGCCATTGACCGCTGGGTGCTAGAATCCTTCTTCAACAGCCTTCCCAATCCGAGTAAGTGTATGGGCTGTTGGGCGAGGGGTGACTATTGTGGTTGTCTGAATTCTTTGAATTTATCAGGCTCCAGTATTAATGATGAGGAATTTTTGAACTTTTTGGAAGAAGCTGTCGCTAGTCATCTGGTTCCCCCGCAAAGCTTATTATTTGAAATCACAGAAACAGTGGCTTTGTTAAACATTGAAAAAACCCGGAAATTTATCAGCCGATTGCAGAACATTGGTTGTCAATTTGCTCTGGATGATTTTGGGACAGGGATGGCAAGTTTAGCCTATCTCAAAGAATTACCTCTGAACTTTGTCAAAATTGATGGAATGTTCGTGCGGGACTTAACCACTAACCCTGTTTCGGAAGCCATTGTGTCTGCCATTGTGCAAATTACCCAGGTGAAGGGAACTCAGACGATTGCTGAATATGTAGAAAATGGGGCGATTTTGGAGCGATTGAAAGCGTTAGGTGTTGACTATGCTCAAGGATTTTACTTAGGTAAGCCACAACCCGTTAGTTGGTTTAACGCAGAAGTCGCTTTCCTGGGGCAGCAGCGGAGGTAATGACGATTGCACTTGATTCGAGCAAGTGACGCAAGATCTGAGTAAACTTAACTTCTACTCAAAGTCACGACACCAATCACAGCAATATGGATAAAACAGGAACGACGCGTCAACTGGCTATTCTTGCCCCTGTACCAGAGGAACACCTTCTTTCTTGGCAAAAAGAGGGAGAACAGGCAAAAGTAGCTTTTGGCAGCATGGCTTTTGAAGTGTTCCGTCAAGCCGATGAACTTCGGGGTGATCAAGCTGTGGAGGTGTTTATCTATGCATCCTTGGCGGAAAATCGACCTTTGAACTCAGAAGTCTCATGGCACGGCTTTTATGTGGGGCATGTTCAGTCTCGTGGCGGTAGACACCCGCAGGGCATGAAATATCGTCCTCCTGCTACAGCTAGCGAAAAGCCAAGGTGGGCTATTTTTTGGGAAGTTGAAGAACTTCAACCTTTATCCTCGCCGATTGCGATCGCATCTCTCAAAGGATTAGGTAAAAAATCGAACTACCCGCCTCGCTTTACGCCTGAAGAACCCTTGCTGATTGCCTATCCCTAGCGTCTGGGAAAGCAGAATTGCCCCTAGGTTAAGATCTGAGTGAGCGATAGCCGAAAGGGTTGTTATGAGCCAAGTACAAGCTAAACTCCCAACCGATACCTGGGTGAATGCTACCTGGGACAAATATATTGAGGCGATTGATGATCCAGCCTATCAAAACGCTAGGGGCTACTACTATAACGGACGCATGAGGTTGGAGATGTCTGCACTGGGTAACCCTCATTCTCGCGATCACCTAATTGTTATCCATGCTGTTTGCCTGTTTGCAGGACTGAATCAGATTGACTTTGATGGTCACGATAACTGTACTTACCGTAAGACAAGCTGTGCCGAAGCGCAACCCGATGTCTCATTTTATTTGGGTGCCAATGCAGAAACCGTTCCTTGGGAAGTCACTATCATCGATCTGGATACCTACTCACCGCCTGACTTGGTGATTGAGGTTGCTTATTCCTCTTTGGCAGATGACAAGGGTGAGAAACGTTTGCTCTACGAATCTCTGGGAGTGCGCGAGTACTGGATTATTGATGTGCAAAATGTTCAGGTAATTGCCTTTGAAATTCAGAATCGAGGGAGTCGCAGAATTGACGAGTCTCAGGTGCTTCCCGGTTTGGGGATGGCAGTTTTAGAAGAAGCGTTTCGGCGAAGTCGGCAAATGAATCATGGCAAGGTGAGTGCTTGGTTGTTGTCTCAGTTTCAGGTGTAAGATCCTCCTAAATCCTCGTATGATCTCCGGTCAACTTTGGGGGGAACCGGAGCATCAAAGTCCCCCAGAATTGATACTGCTGGCGAATTTAATATTTGGAAATCTTGGCGATGAGACAAAGGTTTTTCCAGCCCCCCTAACTCCTCACTAAAGCTCCGGCCAATTCTGGGGGGAACAAGATTTCCAAGTCCCCCAAAGTTGGGGGATGCGAGGGGGCTTTCAGCCGTTTCACAACATTACGAAATATTTCGCCAGCGGTATCAGAATTGGGGGATTTAGGGGGCATTCCAGGATTTATGCAAGAGGCTCAATGATCAGCCGTCACAGTTGCCTGATCGAATATCACCTCAAACTCTGCTGCTGGCATCCACTTGCCCAGAAAGCGCTTGTGATTTTCTGCCTCGGTGCGGTTATAGAAACGAGCTACTGTATAGTGTTGAGCGTTTGGCAAGAGCCTGACAAGTGTCCAGGGGTAATGGTGCTGATGCCAGATGCGATCTGCGATTTGCAGCAGCGCTTCGCTATCGCTTCCGGTACCTGTGCCAAGCTGATCGCCTTTAGCCGCAAAACTTTGTAGAGAGGTGCGGGAGTGCGTTTCTACACTCCGACCACAGCCCCGATGCTCCAATATAGAATGAATCTGTGATAGAAGTTGCGATCGCTCTGGGGTACCATCGTTGGGTAATAAACTCCAGTCTCCGACGGGTGCGGGTAGCCAAGCCAGGGTATAGGAAACGGTATTTTTGCGAAAGAGCCAAGACAAGCGGTGCGTGTGCTTACGGCATTGGAAACCGTCAGCTCTTAAGGCTGCAACAATCCTGTCCGCCTCTGCTTTGAGGCGAAGCCATTGTGAATGTTTCATTGCTATTATTGTTGTGATGATTTATTTAGAGAGAGGCGATCGCTCCTTGGGCAAAGTGTACGCGATCGCTCATTTCTCCCAGAAGACTTAAAACGGTACGAGCTAGTCATTTCTTGATCATCGTCTAGGCGTCACCTCCTTCATCCACTTATTTATCCATCAGAATTTCAGTCCACTTGAGTGGACTTGAGCTGTTAGCCAGGAGTTTTAACTCTTGGCGGACTTGCTGGGTATGAGAAACTACCCATAGGGAGACTGGGAAACTTCCTGTAGGCGTTTCCCCATTATTTTTGCTGTCAACAAAAGGACAACTTGTCCTTTTATAGGTAAAATGGTAGACGATAAGGATCGAAATAGCAACCCTAACTTGCCAACTCTTAGACAAGTTCGTGAACGTCTGAATATGACTCAGGAAGACTTTGCTCGTGAACTGGGGACAACACCCAGAACTATTGGGCGTCACGAAAGAGGGGAACACAAACTCAGGCTTACTTTAGGGCAAATCAAACGATTGAAAGAACTCTTAGAGCAAGCTGGAATGTCGATTGATGACTTACCTGATGATATCGACTGAGAACTTATCAACGGTCGGATGTTGTTATAGCTGCCAAGCCTTTACCGTTGCTGCTATGCTGAACCGTTCTCTTCAACCAAAAGGTATCACAGCAAAGGCTTCTGTCAAAAATGGCTGTTTGCAGATCAGGTTGGAAAACGTTAGCGCTAAAAATTTTAATGCAGTTTTTAGTGATTTCGCTAATGGTACTATTGGAAATAGTTCGGACAGGAAAGATTGATGCTAAAACATATATATATCGATAATTTTCGCTGTCTGGTTAATTTTGAACTTGACATTGATTCAATTAACTTATTTTTAGGCTCTAATGGAGCAGGCAAATCAACTGTTTTTGAAGTTTTACAGAAAATTCAGGCATTTGCCAGTGGTGATAGTAAAGTAGAAGAAATTTTTAAATCTACAGACTGCACTCGTTGGCAAACCTCACCTATTCAACGCTTTGAACTAGAAATTCTAGGTAATGGTGGCAGCTATAAATATGAATTGGGTATTGGTCACAAGCCGGATAAATGTCGTGTTGAGTATGAGCGCTTGTGGTTTGATAACCAACCTTTACTGAAATTTGAATTAGGGGAAGTTCAACTCTATCGAGACAATCATTCACTAGGGCCGCAATACCCATTTGACTGGTCACAGTCTATCATACCTTTATTAATGCCAAGGAATGACAACACCAAATTAACTTGGTTTAGAGAACGAATCAAACGATTTATTATCGTGCGAATCATTCCTAGCTTGATGGTTGATGAGAGTAGCCAGGAAGAAAGGCGTTTGGCTATTAATATGGAAAATTTTGTTTCTTGGTATCGCCACATCTCTGAAGATCAAGGCAAGGTAGCTGAAATAAGTAATATTACCAGAGATGTTTTGGATGGATTCACGAGCTTTAGATTTGAACGAGTCAGCGAAAAAAATTTAGTGCTTAAACTACGTTTTACTGGAGGAACAGAGATCAATAAACCAATTGAATATCACTTCAAAGAATTGTCAGATGGACAAAAAACGTTAGTGGCTTTGTACACGCTTCTTCATGGCACCAAATCTGAAGACTATACGTTGTGCATTGATGAACCCGAAAACTTCCTAGCCTTGCCAGAAATTCAGCCTTGGCTCATTCAGCTTTATGACCTCTGTAGTGAGGGACAACTCCAAGCGTTACTGATTTCTCATCATCCTGAGTTAATCAACTACCTTTTAGCTTCACCGATTGGCTATTGGTTTGAGCGTCAAAGTAATGCTCCTGTTCGAGTCAAACGAATTAGTAGTGAAGTCGCTGACAATTCTGGACTACCCGTTTCAGAGCTGATTGCACGGGGATGGTTGAATGAGTCAGCGTAGAGTTCAGATTGTTATCCTCTGTGAAGATCGACAGCAAGAAGTTTTTGCTCGTTATTTCCTAAAAAAGCGAGGTTTTACAGGAAGATTTCGAGCAGAAATTTGCCCAAAAGGTAGCCAAGCGGGAGAGCAATATGTACGCACTCAATATCCGGTAGAAGTAAAAGCCTATCGTCAAAATAGAAACCGCGTGTCGATTGGATTAGTGGTGTTGATTGATGCAGATACGGGTACGTTGCAAGAACGATTCAATCAGTTAGCTCAATCCCTGAGTGAAGATTCCCAACAAAATCGTCAACCCGATGAAGCGATCGCTATCTTCATTCCTAAACGTAATATTGAGACTTGGATACACTACTTGCAGGGAGAACTTGTTGACGAGGAGACAGGGTATTCAAAATTCGAGAAGGATGAGGCGACTTGCAAACCCTATGTTGAGAACCTGGCAGAGCAATGTCGTTCTCAGAACTTACCAGAAGATGAACCAGAATCACTTCAGGCGGCTTGCGGAGAATTACAACGGCTATTACTACTTTTAGAGCAATAAGTGCGATCGCATCACCAACTCACCCAACAGAACTTGAAAAACGGACAAAAAAATAGAGAGTCGCCAAAAGTGACTCTCAATGATCAGGGTGCATCTACTAACCTTAGTATTGCACTTCGGGGTGAGGGGTGTCACCCCCTATTTGTGAAGAAGCGATGAAATTCGACCCAGGCTAATTCCTCATTTCTTCTTCGTGCTCGTCGAGGCGGTGGTTTTCTTCTTCGTCGTCTTACTCGTCGAGGATGTCCCCGTTGACTTACTCTTGGTTGAACTGGTGGACTTGCGCGACTTGCTACCTGATTTCTTCGTAGACTCCTTTGCCGCTAAAAGCTCAACAGCGGCTTCCAATGTCATCTCTTCCACCGATTGCCCTTCTGGCAGAGAAACATTCGTCTTCCCATGTTTGACATAGGGACCATAAGGGCCATCATAAATATTCACCGATTCATTATCCTTGGGATGAGCACCCAGTTCTCGTAACGCCTTCTTGGTTTTGCCTGCACCAGCGCGTCCTTTCTTCGGTTCTGACAATAGATCCAATGCACGTTCTAGAGTAATTGTCAAGACATTGTCATGGGATTTGAGCGATCGATAGTCTTTCCCCTCCTTACCTTGGTCATGAACCACATAAGGGCCAAACCGTCCTAGACTGGTCTGAATTTTACCCCCTGTCGCGGGATGAGCACCTAAGGTACGGGGAAGAGCCAAAAGACCCAAAGCCATCTCCATGGTCACGTCCTCAATATTGACGCCCTTGGGTAAAGAAGCCTGTTTCGGTTTTTTGTTCTCCTCCGATACATCACCCAATCGTACATAAGGGCCATAGGGTCCTCTCAAGACGTAAATGGGTTCACCCGTTTCTGGATGGAGTCCGAGTTTATCCGGCCCTTCTGTTTTCTGCCGCAGCAGTACCTCCACCTGCTCTGGGTCGAGTTCGGCTGGTGTCACGTCTTTGGGGATCGATGCCGTCACGACTCCATCCCCATTCTCCGCTTCGATGTAAGCACCAAACTTCCCAATCCGGACTTTTGCCGCCAGGTTCTCCAGTTCAACGGTACGGGCTTCATTGGGATCAATCTGGCTTTCTTGTTCTTTAACCTGGGTCTCCAGTCCTTTCTCTCCCAGATAAAAGTCCCGCAGGTAGGGCAGCCAATCCGCTTCCCCACTGGAAATTTCATCGAGGGTTTGCTCCATTTTGGAGGTGAAACTGGTATCCACCAGATTAGGAAAGTACTTTTCCAGCAAGCCGGTGACGGCAAAGGCGGTAAAGGTGGGCACTAAGGCGTTGCCGTTCATTTGGGCGTAGCCTTTGTCCTGGATGGTGTCAATAATGCTGGCGTAGGTGCTGGGACGCCCAATTCCCTCACTTTCCAGCGTTTTCACCAACGAGGCTTCCGTATAGCGGGCGGGAGGCTGGGTTTCATGACCATCTGCTTCGAGTTCACGGCAGTTAGGATGGTCGCCCACCTTGAGCGGTGGCAGAATCACTTCTTGGTCTTCTAGCGCCGCTTCAGGGTCATCAGAACCTTCAACGTAGGCGCGTAAGTAACCGGGGAAGTCGATGCGCTTCCCACTCGAACGAAAACCCGCCTCTTCAACTTGTAGCTGAACGGTGATTTGGGTTTGCCGGGAGTCCGCCATTTGGCAAGCCACTGTGCGCTTCCAAATCAGGTCGTAGAGAGCGAGTTCTCGACCCCCCAAGCCCGTTTCCTTGGGAGTCCGGAACGTGCTGCCTGCGGGGCGAATGGCTTCGTGGGCTTCTTGAGCGCCTTTGCTTTTGGTGGCGTACTGGCGGGGTTTGGGGCTGAGGTATTGTTGACCGTACTTTTGCTCGACGCAACTCCGTGCGGCGGCGATCGCTTGTTCGGATAAATGCACCGAGTCTGTCCGCATGTAGGTAATATACCCTTGTTCATACAGACTTTGAGCTGTTCGCATGGTGTCACGCGCCGACAAGCGCAGTTTGCGGTTGGCTTCCTGCTGTAGGGTCGAAATCGTAAACG
>DATNQL010000802.1:0-28422 GCA_036704025.1 Stenomitos sp. | reverse complement strand
GGGGGAGCCAAAGTTCAAAGTCCCCCAGACTTTTAAAAGCGTAGCAACATCTGGCTTCCCCCTTTTTAACCGGAGCTTTAGTGAGGAGGACGGGAGGGGGATCTCCTTGGGGGATTTAGGGGGCAAATTCCACAGGAAAGTTCTTACTCCCTTCCCACCAGAAGATTACTTATTCTCCACTCCCCCAGCTCCCCCAGCTTCCGCAGCTTCCCCAGCTCTCTCAGCATAGGTATTCTTAGAGCGGGAAGGGAGTTAGTCAGTGCCATTCAGCCTAAAATAATAATTGGGTAAAAAAAAGTTAATCTACTTAACAAAACTTTGCTTGTTTTGAGTGAATACTATATAGTGAAGATATCAAAGGCTACCAAGGCATCTTCCAACTTCAGTAGCTTTACGTATTCAAGAGCGTTAGCTTAAACAAGGTCAGGGCTAGCTTCTTAACTCTCTACACCGATGATGTAACTCACTCGCTACTGACTCAACCCATGCACCTTTTTTTACCAGGGTGATTGTGAGCTTCTCTAGGGTCAAGCTGTTGGCTAGGGTACTGACTTGACTTTAGATTTAGTAAGACTTTTTTTGACGGTCAATACGGATGCCTGCGCTTTGTAGCGTGCGAGTTCAGGCAGAAAATCCCTGTGGCAAAGTATGCATCCGCTGAAATACTCTACGCCTACCAACATTCCACCTTCAATTTTTTTCTTTAATGAAATACCAATTCAGTTCCCATGTATCGGTTCTCGAACAATCGTCATCTCCATCGGGCGATCGCCTAGTTCAGTTGTGGGCAAAGCGTTACGTGCCGAATTTGTCCATGCTACGTTTAGAGACAAATCCATCGGCTGTCTCTGAGCTAGCTGAAGTAGCTTCTCCTTCAGGGAGAGCAAGAACCGTTGCCAAACTAGAGCGTTTTCTCCAGAACAGCTTCGAGTCGGCAGGGATACGAACTAGTTCTCTGTCTACTTACATTCCGAAAATAGTGAATTTGGCGGAAGCAAGGCAACTATCACCCTATGTGGCACACATTTATAAGAAAGTTCTATCCATTTACTTGCAGCAGTCGCCTTCTCTATCTTCGTTGCTTGCCAGACCAACTGCAATCACGACAACGTCCTCAATTGGGACAGTGAATTGTTCAATCGCTCTCTATCAAGAATGGACAAAGCCGATGCTAGAACAGCTAGTTACGGGACTAGAACCTGTTTTATGGCATTTGCGGGAGCGATTAACCCAAACTCCCGATCCACGTACTATTGGCTTCATAAGCACGCACTTTCACTTCAGCACTAACTTATTGCTAGAAAAGCTTAACCCCTGCGAACAAGTTTTGCTAACTCCCTACTTCAAGTTTGTGGAAGAGCAAGTATGTATTCCCTGGCAACGAGTCTGCCAGACGGCAGCTCAGTATCCGCCTAATTTACCCATCATTAAAATTGTTGATCAACTCTTACCGGTTACTCAAGAAATTGCTCATCTTGTCTATGCTCGGGTGGCTCAAGTTTACTCTGATCATCGCACTCGTCGGGGAAATTTAAATGAACTAGGGGTCATGAGTTCGGCGATCCGAGACTTGGAGATGTTTCAACTCTACCTCTGGTTATGTTTTTTAGAGAAAAATATGGCACCGATAGAACAGGAGTTACTTCCTTTATGTGTCATGGTTTTTCCCAACATCGGCGTGACAGGTGAGCTGGTGAGGCAAATGTTACGCTTTCTTGTCAATGAAATCATGGCTCGCTTGGAACCGACTCAGACGTCTCTGTTATTCCCTTATACTCAAACCCTTCAGGAAATGTTTTCTAACTTTGATCAGAAAGCGACTGAAGTGAGTACACACTCGCACAAGTTTGCAGGGGGTTCAAGGCGTCGTCAATTTGTGCGTGTCAGTTGATGGCTTGCCAGGATTGAATCGATTTTAAAGTCAAATGTTCAACATCTAAGCTACCGCGCCAACAAAATTGCCTGGAACAGATGGGTAAGATGCCTATCTTACAAGAGTTTCAAAAATTCAGTCCAGCAAAATTGAAGGTTCATAAGCTGATTACTTACGCATTGATCGAATCGTTAAAGTATGATTGGTTGGCAACAACGTCCCGTCATACTCATGTGATTGGTACAGTGCGTAAGTCCTGTTTTAGGGGGCTTAAGCCAAAAAATAAGGGAAGAGAACGAATTCTTCTTCCCTGGGGATTATTTTGTTGATGATTCGGGTTGTCTGGGTTTTGATTCTCTTTCAGCTTTTTCCTCAGCATCTGCTGTTGCTTCTTGAGTTGTCTCGCCCTGGCAGAACCACCTTTACCTTTGTCGTTTCTTCCTTTGCGGCGGGGAGATTCCCATCGCTTGAGTCGTTGTGTCATGAGTGTTGCCTCTGGAAAACAGTGGGCGGGGAGAGACTCGAACTCTCATGACCAAAGGCCGCCACATTTTGAGTGTGGTGCGTCTACCAATTTCGCCACCCGCCCTGGGGAGCAACCTTCTCATTATACCCGGTTTTTTGCCGCTGCAACAAAGATTGATAAATTTGTGAGCTGGCCCAGCGATCAATCTCTCTGGCTCGGAGTACGGGTACGGGGTGAGTGAGCTGAGCGGTTTGTGCTGATTTGAGCATTTCACCCAGTTCGGTATTGCTGATGGCGTCGTAAGCTCTGGCTTGAGCGATGAAGGCATCAAGGTTGAGTTGGGGGGCGAGAGTGGGGGAACCGCCTGCCAATTTCATCAATACTGACATGACGACTCTGGGGTTTTGAGTGGCGAGGAGTGCGGCGCGATCACACGTAAATTCTGCACACCGCACCCATTCCAATAGCTGTGCCTGTACGCTTTGAGCAATGACTGAACCCCAAGTTGGGATTAAGCTTGCCGCGAGGATAATGATATTGAGCGGTGTCAGGTAGACGCTGTGTTCACATTTAAGATGTCCGAGTTCATGAGCAATCACCGCCTGAATTTCTTCCGGCGTGAGCATATCAATTAAGGATGTATGCAAGACAATGAAAGGCTGCTTCCCCCGCATGGCGAAGGTATAAGCATTCGGTGCCGGATGCTGATGGACGTAAAGTTGGGGTGGATCTAAATCTAGGGTTTTGCAAGCCTCCAAGAGCAGCTCATGAAGGTGTGGCAGTTGATTTTCTCCCACCAAGACACTAGCCGCAATATTGTTGAGATAAAAAAATTGCTCTGCCAAGGGGCCAAGTAAATTCCGCACCATCAAGTCCAGTCCTGGCACCTGCTTGAGGGATTGGGTTGCTTCAAAATCAAGGGGATGACGAAAATCGTCTGCCTTGAGACCAACGAGCAGTGTTTTTGAAATTCCCATTTAGACTACGGTAAATTCTGTATTGGTATTGAACGGTGCTGTTGTCAAGCGATTTTCTGCGATCGGCTTGGTGTAGTGACTATTCTTAATGATGTCATGTTTGAGATAGGATTGCTGCCCAAGTCTATTCTGAACATCAGGCAAACGGCAGAAGGGATAAGAATTTTCATGCCTTAGTTGTGAGCGATCTCGCTCATGACGACTATTGGCGAATTCTTGGAGGGTAAGTAACCATTAACTTTCATTGCAACCAAACTCATCCTCTGGAAGTATAGGATTATGGTTGCATTGATTTTGGGGATGCTCTCGATGATTACCTATTTCCCTTCCTGCTTTGGATTAGGGTTAATCAGAGTGTTAAAAGTTGGTGGTGCGATCGCCCTATCTGGAGGTTTGACTGTCGCCTTTTCTGGTCATCCAGCTTTAGCCCAGATTACACCGGATGCCACGTTAGGCGGAGAATCTTCTACTGTGACACCTAACGTTAATATTAGAGGGCTTCCGGGCGATCGCATTGATGGCGGGGCAGTTCGAGGGGCTAATCTATTTCATAGTTTTCAGGAATTTAATGTTGGGGATGGACAGCGTGTTTACTTCGCATCTCCAACAGGAATAGAGACTATTCTCAGTCGAGTAACAGGAAGTAACCTCTCGAATATTCTAGGAACCTTGGGGGTAGATGGGGGAGCAAGTTTGTTTTTGCTCAATCCCAATGGCATCATTTTTGGCGCAGGTGCTCAACTGGATATTTCAGGTTCGTTTGTAGCGAGTACTGCCAATACTGTGGTGTTTGATAATGGCTATCAGTTTAGTGCAAAGAATCCGGAATCACCACCATTATTAACGATAAATGTTCCCCTTGGCGTGCAGTATGGGACAAACCAACCACGAGCAACGATTAGTAATATTGGAACATTAGCAGTCGGGCAGAATTTCACTCTAAATGCTGGGAATTTAGATTCACAAGGGTTAGTCCAAGCGGGAAACAATTTAACGCTACAAGCTGAAGATACGGTTAAGATTCGAGATACTGTAACTACTCCATTTATTGCTGCGGCGGGGAATCAATTGCTCGTTCAAGGGAATGGAACGGTTGATATTTTTGCCTTGAATCACCCAAATAGTGGCTTTTTTTCCGGTAGGGATATGGTTTTAAGGTCGCCTAATTCTGTAATGGGCGATGCTCACTATACGACTGGGGGAAACTTTCGCATCGAACAGCTTGATGGTAGTTTGGGAAATTTATCGAGTCCTGGTGACCCTGTAATTCGAGCGAGTGGTAATGTTAGTTTTGATACTTATCAGGGAGCTTCACTGCATATTTTTGCTGGGGGTTCAGTGAACCTTGGTAGTGTCACGATTACTGGGGCAGATGCTACTAATTTTATTAATGAAACTGTTTCCCTCTCTCAAACTCTCCCAGATGGTACGAATACAATCGCGATTAATGGGAGTACTCGACCAACTTTAGATATTCGTGCTGGAACTACAGCAGTCGGTACCCCTGTAAACGTATGCGTAGGCTGTCCCCTGTTTCAACCGACTAACCTTACCTTTCCTGATACACCGTTAACGGCTGATATAACGATTAATCAAATTGTTATCAATAGGCCGGGCGGATTGGTATTTTTAACCAATCAGTACCAACCTAATCCAGCACTAGTTGGAAATATTCAAGCGAGAAGCATTCTTGTAAATGATGATGGTGGTGGCTTTTTTGGTCGCTTTAATGGTGATGGTGGTGATGTTGTGATTGACTCTCGCGGCAATATTACACTTCCTGATGAGGGCAGGATTCAGACAGATTCTGAAACTGGTAATGCTGGAAACGTTACCCTAATTGCTAACGGCTCGTTCTTGATGAATCCTAGTTCTCAAATACTAACTAGTACTTCGGGGCGGGGGAATGCAGGGAACGTAACTATTAAAGTTGATGGTAATGTGACGTTGCTCGGCACTAAAAACCCAAGAAACTTATCGGATGGTACTGCTATCTTTACCAATGTAGAATCTGGAGGTGTAGGGAAAGGAGGTGATATTAATATCCAAGCTGGTTCACTTTCCTTAATTGATGTCGCTGAACTGCAAGCGCAGGTTCGCGGTGGTGGACAGGGAAATGCTGGGAATGTAATCATTAAAGTCCGCGATAATGTTCTCCTCTCCGCAGCAGATTCTAACGGAGGATTTAGCACTTCCATCCTCACTGCTATAGGGGAGGATTCTACAGGTAATGGTGGCAATATCGAGATTGAAGCAGGGACACTTACCCTAAGCAAGGGTGGTTTTCTTGATGCAGGTTTTTACTCACAAGAACAGGGTAAAGCAGGAAATATTATTCTCAATGTTCGCGACACTATCACTGTTGCTGGATTTGATGCTACCTCTGGAAGCCCTAGTGGAGTGTCTGTCGCCACATACAAAGGTGCAAACGGTCAAGCAGGACAACTTCTTATTAATACCAATAAGCTGACTGTAGCTGATGGTGCTTATTTAAACGCTTCAACCTACAATTCCAGTAATGGTGGTGATATTACCGTTAACGCTAACGTCGTAGAACTGACAGGCGGCGGACAAATCTTAGCACTGCCTTACGCTCAAGGAAATGGAGGAAATGTGACCCTCAATGTTAGCGATCGCCTCACCATTTCCGGTTATGACCCGACTTTTATAGAGCGATTCTTGAAATTTGGGTCAGATGTTGTCACCAATCAAAGCAATATTAGTGGAGTATTTACAGGCTATGGACTCGCTGGCGCACTTTTCACAATCCTAAGTATTCCCATTGAGTCCACTGGCAATGCCGGCAATATCTTCATAAAAGGGCCGCGAGAGGTAAATATCGATGGCGGAGATCTCATCACAGATGGTTTTAATACAGGAAATGCAGGTACTCTGTCCATCACCCAAACAGGTTCGGTGAGGTTAACCAACAAGGCTTCAATTTCCACATCAACATTCGGAACGGGGAATGCAGGTACTCTGTTGATTGAAACGGGCAATTTCAGCGTTCAAAATCAGTCAGCCATTGCTAGTTTTACCCTTGGTGCTGGAGATGCTGGAGCTTTGACGATACGCGCTAATGATTCAGTTGAAGTGAACAGTGGTAGTGGAATTACGTCCCAAACCAATGGGAGTGGCAATGCAGCAGATTTAACCATTGAAACTCGACGATTAAGTATTACGAATGGAGTAATTTCAACCGGTGCTGGCATAAGTATTACCGCCGATGGAGCTAACTTAATCGTTTCTCCAAGTAAGGGTCGTAGCGGAGATCTAACTGTAAAAGCATCTGAGTCTATAGACATTAGTGGAGAACCAGGAACCGTTGCAGGTGGTTTGTTTACTTCGACACTTGGCTATAGACAAGGTGGAAACTTATCCGTTGAAACCGCCAGATTAACCATTCAAGATGGAGGGCGAATAGAAGCGGCGACAGTTGGTGCTGGTTTAGGAGGCACGGTTACAGTCAATGCCTCGGAGTCTATTGAACTGATCGGCACTTCAGCAGATGGAACATTTGCCAGTGGCATTTCTGCCTATAGTCGCCCACCACTCGATTCCAATTTGGACGCTAATCTGTGGCAAGGTAGTGCCAATAGCGGCAGCGTCAACGTAACGACTAACCAATTAATGATCCGAGATGGCGCACAAATAACGACTGCTGTTGAGGGCAAATCTCAGACTGGAAATGCTGGAGATATTCAAGTTCAAGTGAATTCCCTCTCTTTGAGCAATGGCGGGAGAATTACCAGCCGCAATGATGGAAAGAGTAACGCAGGGGATATTAATGTTAATGTGAGGGGAAATTTGCGCTCAAGTGGTGGCACGATTTCCGCAACCTCCACTCAATTAGGGGGTGGCGACATTAACATTGCAGCAAATGATATTCGCCTAAGTAACAGCAGCCTAATCAGTACTAGTGTGAAGGAAAGTACAGGCGGCGGCGGCAATATCACGATTAACTCTAAAGTCTTCCTCGCCCTAGAAAATAGTGATATTCTCGCTAATGCAGAAGCGGGGCCGGGAGGCGATATTTTCATTAACTCTGAGGCGTTTCTTGCTGATATTTTCTCCCGTCGTTTAGCTGAACCCGTCGGTCGCAACCCCGGTGATTTTGCGCGATTTCGCAGTAATGATCGCGTCGATATCTCGGCTGACTCAAAAGCGGGTCAAAGTGGTACCGTTACTTATCCCGATATTGAGCAGATACGAGGAGTGCCTGCCTTGCCTTCTGACTTGGTCGATCCAGAAGGATTAATCGATCGCCGTTGTACTCCTAATAGTAAGGCTAGGGGGAGCCGCTTTACCGTAACAGGACGCGGTGGCTTGCCGCCTAATCCCAATGATCCCTTGACGTATCAGGAGGTGTTGGTGGATTGGATTACCCTTGGAAAAAGGGAAGAAAACGGCGATAGTGGGGCTACTGATGCCAAACCCACCGATTCCAATCCACAGCAACTTGTAGAAGCGCAAGGATGGGTAATGAACGATCAAGGACAGGTTGTTCTTACCGCACAAGCACCAACCGTGACACCCAGTCATCCTCAATTAGAATTACCACCTTGTGAGGATAACAAGGCGGCGTTTGAGCAGTAGATAGGCACAAATAAACGGAGGTATACCAACAAATGTTAAGAGACTACAATCTTCTTGCCTTCTGCCTTTTGCCTTCTGCCTTGCCTCAACGACAAATATTAATGCCTACCTACTGAGTGTAGAAACACTCAAGACTCCGATAACCAGCTTTGGACGCGCTTTAAACTTTCCCAATCGGGTTTTCGTTTGAGTCCATCTTCTAAACTTTCCATCAAGTCGTGCCGGACTTGGGTATCCATCGCCATGAGTTGCTTCGCGACATCGATGTGTTTACGCACACCGGTTTGACCCGTTTCCAACATGGCAATGGCGAGATTGACTCTGGCTTGGGGGGCACTCTGATCTAACTTAACGCCCTTGAGAGCCGTTTTATAAGCTTGTTCCGGTTTGTCATCCAGCAAATAAAGCCATGCCAGACAGCTCCAAGCGGCAGCCGTTTTCGGGGAGCGATCGCAAATTTCCTTGAAAACTGGAAGCAGTGTATCGGGGCCTTCACCCGCGTTGTAACGTTCCAGACTAGTATCGAACAGGGAGGTAATGGACTCGGTCATAAGTCGTCGTGGTTACTGATTTTTCTGAGTTATCAATCTCGTTTTGCTATATTGACATAACCTTTAATCGATATTTCGCGAGTAAGATTCTACCGACCCAAAAAAAGATACCAGACCCAACTTGATCAGTGGCTCTGGTTGGCTTGGGACGAATCTCACTTAAATCAGCTCAATGGCTTAGTTTTGTAGCTGAGGTTGAGGTTGCCAAACCCAGCACGGCTAAGGATTTGTTGGGTTGGGCTTTCCTTCAGTCAGTGCCATTAGGCTGACAATTGGCCATCAGGGTCATGAAGTGAGTTGCCCTAGGGTGGTTTTCCAACCCTTCGCTCCCCCCAGCTCCTCATCCTCACTAAAGTCCTCGTATCAGCTCCGGCGGTCGCTCCGACCTTAAAAAGGAGGAAGAATCTGCTCAAAGTCCCCCTTTTTAAGGGGGATATAGGGGGATCTCCACCGACATCAACGAAGCCAATCCAGTTTGAAAACACACCCTAGCCGCTCAGGGGGAGGAAAGCCGGCTTTTGTTAAACACCAAAGGATTTCCCACAACCACAGCTTTGACTCGCGTTGGGGTTAGTGAATTGGAATCCACCGCCAATCATGGCATCGCTGTAATCAAGCACTAAGCCATAGAGATAGAGCATACTCTTCGGATCGCAGACAATTTTAAAGCCTTCATAGTCAAAGACTTCATCATTCTCCCGAACCTTACTAGGGTCTTCAAAATCCATCATGTAAGACATTCCCGAACAGCCTCCCTGGCGGACACCCACCCGCAAGTAGAGTTCTTGTCCTTGTCTCTCCCGCAAGGCTAAAACATGCTTGAGGGCCGCTTCTGTTAGTTGGATACCTCTTTGTTGGGGCTGAGTTGCTTGTGTCATGAATACCTTGCGACTCCTATTGGCTCTTGATATAGGGAATAGTTTATTTTGCCAGTCCTTGGGATCAAGTGGATTAAGAAAACTGACAAGGGAGTAAACTTGCTAAGCTTAGCGTTTTATCTGTTATTGTAACGAATCCGGCTTGAATCCAGAGGTGGTGACTTCAAGAGGCGCTAGTGCAAGGCGGCGAAAGTTGACCAGCCGCCAGGTGAAACAGGTAGGGAAGCGGGTTGCGGGTTCGCTATTTCTGCCTGGGTGTACTCAGTAGAAGAGAGTAGAAATCTATCGCTAGATGCAGAAAACAACAGCCCGGAAATTATTGCGGTTTAATAGGAATATCTCCTCTTATACTGGTTCTCGGCTCGCTATTCTTTTTGCAATTAACGCCACCGCTGTTCTATGTCTGCTTTGAATCCCACTACTTGTCGTCGGCTCAAAAAATTACAACAGATTCCTAGTGTGTGGGAAGGTGATCGCCGTTCGCTATCAGCTTTTGCAGACACGATGGAATCGGAGAGTGAAGGGAACAGTGAATGTATTCTCTGGGTGGATGGTTCCGAAGGTATTGTGAGGGCGATGGATGTGGTGTCGCCAGAAATGGGTCCAGAAGCCGTTGTGCGTGCCTTGTTGCGAGCTATGGAGCATCCCCAAAACCCGGCTCGACCGGCTCGTCCCTCGAAGATTGTCGTCCGGGACAGGGAAATTCAGTTTTATTTGCGCGGTGTCTTGCAAGATTTGGATATTACGATTGATTACGTTCCCGATTTACCTTTAATTGATGAAGTCTTTCGAGGGTTTGCAGAAGTTGCCAGCAATCGACGCCCTGAACTTCCCCCTCAATATGCCGACCTCCTGCTGGAAAAATCTCATGAACTTTGGCAAGATGCCCCTTGGGAACTGCTCGCGGACCATAATATTCTCTCTATCGAAATCAATCAGTGGGATGTGGGAACGTTTTACGCCTCTGTGATGGGAATGCTGGGGATGGAGTATGGCGTCCTGCTATATCGTTCCTTGGATTCCTTAAAACGGTTCCGGGCATCGGTTTTAGCCGAGGAATCGTTCGAGGCGATGGAAAAAGCTTTTTTAGGGCAAGATTGCTTGTTTGTCACGTTTGGACGAGATGACGATGAACAGGAGAACGAGGAGGAAGAGGATGACTTTGATTTAGCTGACTTGCCGGTGTCCGATATTGTTCCTAACTTCGGGACAGTGCATCCGTTAGAAGGTATGCGACCCTTTCTATATGACGAAGAAGCGATCGCACTTTACATCGCCCTGGAAGCACTGCATCGATTTTTTAAAGCGACCTCTCGGCAGTTAGCCGCCGAGGAGTTCCCCAACATCTCCAAGCGTTACCGTATCCCCATCCCCTTAGCAGTCGAATCAAAATCAACCCTTTCGGTTAAAGTTTCCACGCTCCCGGATGTGGCAACCGAGTTGTTGGAGATGGCTCAGTTTGTTGATGACGATGACTTTGATGACGACTTTGATGACGACTTTGATGATGACTTAGACGAAGCGGAGATGGCGGTACCGCTACGGGATGACTTAGTCCCCAAAGATGCATTCCTCAGCCTGGGAATGATTCCGTGGGAAAGTGTGGAAATGCTAAAAGCGGGTGTCCATTGTTACCAGTCCCAGGAAGTTGAGGAGGCCGGTGAAGGAATGCCGGTCATTCTGATTCAAACCACTCGTCCCAAGGCCAAAGTCCTGATTGAGCATATCCAAACGGCTGGGGGTTTAAAAGGAATTTGTTTTAATCCAGGGGAAGACCCCTTTGAGGGGGAACGTTATGACTTGGGAATTCTTCAGACGGAAAATAGTAATCTATATCTATTCGGTGAGTTCCCAGAAGCCGACCCCACCCATATGTCCGCCCGGAAAAAGTGGGATCAGCGCTGTAAGAAAATTAAGGGACATTGCGGCTTAATCATTGCCAAGGGTCTTACAGGAGCAGCACGCGGTAATCCTCAGCCTAGCGATATGCTGGCATTTTTTGAGGCGCGATCGCTCTCTGCCAGAGAGTTGGGATTAGGGATGCTTCAGTTGATGCCGCAGTATGAGTAAGGGTTGAAGGTTGATTGAGAAAGTTGAGCCTCCTTCCCCAAGTGGGGCAGTGGTGATATGGCAGAAGGCAGTCCCGATGAAAAAATTTCATAGCCATGAATGAAAATAGTCCTCCCTTACACCCCACACCCCACACCCTACACCCCACTTTCAAGTCAGAAGGGAAAAGATTAACTAGTCAAGGTTTGAGTCGTGGGTTTGTCCGAATCCCTTTGGCGACTGTTATGCTTACCCCACTAGAACAATCTCGGATGGTGGGATAGGCATCCCACCTGTCCTCAAACATGACACTCTAATGTGGAACTCCCTCGACTTGGGCAACCATCAAGATGGTCTTGAGAACGGAATCAGGGTTGAGACTAATCGAGTCAATTCCCTGTTCGACCAAGAATTGAGCAAACTCAGGATAGTCGCTGGGAGCCTGACCACAGATACCAATTTTACAACCATGCTCCTTCGCATCTGCGATCGCCATTTTCACCATCCGCTTCACCCCTTTATTGCGTTCATCAAAAATATGAGCCACTAACGCAGAATCCCGGTCTAAACCCAAAGTCAACTGTGTCAAGTCATTAGAACCAATCGAGAAGCCGTCAAACACCTGACTAAACTCATCCGCTAAGATCACATTACTCGGCAACTCACACATCACATAAACCTGTAAGCCGTTGACGCCTCGCTCCAAACCGTTTTTAGCCATTTCTGCTAACACTTGACGACCCTCATCCGGTGTCCGACAGAAGGGAATCATGGGAATCACATTGGTTAAACCCATCTCCTCCCGCACTCGCTTGAGTGCCTGACATTCCAAAGCGAAGGCATCGCGATATTTCTCATCGTAATAACGAGACGCGCCACGCCACCCCAGCATCGGGTTCTCTTCCTTTGGCTCAAACGGCTTACCACCCAAGAGGTTGGCATACTCATTCGTCTTAAGGTCGGACAGCCGCACAATCACAGGCTTGGGATAGAATGCCGCTGCAATCATCCCGATGCCACAAGCCAACTTATCTACAAAGAATTCAGGCTTGTGGTCATAAAGTTTTGTCAGTTCGGCAATTTGGGCTTTCACCACTTCATCTTCCAACTCATCGAAGTGAAGCAATGCCAATGGGTGCGTTTGGATATGGTTGGCAATGATGAATTCCAATCGAGCCAAACCCACGCCATCGCAAGGGATAGAAGCTAAGCTAAAGGCTTGTTCGGGGTTGCCCACATTCATCAAGATGTGAGTGCGAGTCCGAGGCAAGTCTTCCAACATCGTCTCTTTCACCTCAAAAGGCAGCAAACCCTTGTAAACCAATCCTTCGTCCCCTTCCGCGCAAGAAATGGTCACCTCTTGACCGGTCTTCAAGACATCCGTTGCATCTGTGCAACCCACAATCGCTGGTATACCCAATTCCCGTGCAATAATTGCCGCATGGCAAGTTCGCCCCCCCTGATTGGTCACAATGGCACTGGCTTTTTTCATAATCGGTTCCCAATCAGGGTCTGTCTTGTTGGTTACTAAGACTTCACCAGGTTGGAATAGATGGATTTGGTTAACATCTAAAATCACGCGGGCTGTACCTTGACCAATGGTTGCGCCGACGCTACGACCCTTGACTAAAACTTCGCTATGTTCTTTAAGGTGATAAGTTTTGAGGACGTTGGCAGACTTCTGAGATTGCACCGTTTCGGGACGTGCCTGCACGACAAACAACTCATGAGTCATCCCATCTTTAGCCCATTCAATATCCATGGGCGTGTAGACGCCCCGAACTTGAGAATAGTGCTCTTCAATCTGCACCGCCCAACAGGCTAATTGGAGAATTTCATCATCGGTGAGGCAAAATTTCTCCTGGTCAGATTCCGGTACCCAGACATTTTTCGTTAATCTGGAACTACCCATGTCATAGACCATTTTGATCCGTTTGTTGCCTAGGCGTTTGTCCAAAATGGGTCGAAATCCGTCTTTTAAGGTTGGCTTAAAGACTAAATATTCATCTGGGTTAACAGCACCTTGAACGATGTTTTCTCCTAAACCATAGGCCGCTGTAATTAAGGCCGCATTCTTGAAGCCACTTTCAGTATCAATAGAGAACATAACACCCGACGCGGCTAAATCGGAACGCACCATTTTTTGCACGCCAACAGAGAGGGCAACCTCTAACTGATCAAAGCCATTACGCTGACGATAGGAGATAGCACGGTCAGTAAACAAAGAGGCAAAACATCGGTGGCAATATTCCAAAACTCTGGTGAGACTTTGGACATTTAAATAAGTTTCCTGCTGACCCGCAAAGCTAGCATCAGGAAGGTCTTCAGCCGTGGCAGAGGAGCGAACAGCGACTTCTGTGTCTTCGCCGTAGCGGTTGCATAACTTTTGATAAGCGGCACCAATTGCCGCTTCCAGTTCTGGGGGAAAATTGACGCTGAGGATTAATCTCCGGGCTTTGTTGCCATGTTGCTGAAGATTGCGGACATCATCTACATCTAGGTCAGCAAACAGTTCGCGCAACGGGGCTGCTAAACCCGCTTTTTCAATAAAGTAGCGGTAGGCATAAGCGGTGATGGCAAACCCATTGGGAACATTGATTCCTTTAGGCTTGAGTTGTCGAATCAGTTCACCCAAGGAAGCATTTTTTCCGCCTACTAAGGAAATATCCTCAAGTCCTATTTCGTCAAACCACAGAATCAGAGATTGCTCTTGGGTTGTTTGAGTAGAGGTCACGCGGGTAGATGTCAGCATAACTCTTTTCTTTTCTGCGACTACTCCCTCTAGTCTAACTTTAGGTTTTCTTTGGGATCACCATGAAATGACTGAGAAAGAGCTGGATTATATCGAGAATCCAGCTTTTTAAATTTTCCAGACTCCCGGAAAACCTTGTAAAACAAGCTTTTTAGTTTGATGAAATAAAGTTGTAATTGGAGTACGCCTGTACAAAAATATTAATACTTCTTATTTTTTGTTTAATCAATTTTTTTTTAGGAGATTAGACTACTATTTATAAATTATTAAGTTGGCAATATTGTGTCGTTTTAATCGTAAAAATTAGCCATAGATAATTATTAAATACGTTTTTTTTGTGAAATTTTTGTGAAGAGTTCTTGGTAAGCTAACGCTGTTCTAAATCAAGCGTTGCCAATGATATGCATTGAGGGGACTCGGCTTCGTCCATGTACTTTATGTCAGCGCTTGTTCTAGATTATGGGGAGAGGGAGCCACAATCCCATGGTCTGAATATCAAATACCTAAATGTTTGCTACCAATCAATCTCCGTATCCCCGCGTCCCCGCGTCCCCGTGTCTGAGTGTTCATCATCTGTCGCCAACTGAAGGGGAAACGATATAAGGTATATTAGCCATGCAATCTGAACTGAACTTTTAGAGATCATGCCGAAACCCCAAGACATGCTTCAGGTAGGACAAAAAGCACCGGATTTCAAAGCTCTAGATCAAGACGGCAAGTGGGTGACTCTCGCGGACTTTGAATCTTCTTGGCTCATCCTCTACTTTTACCCAAAGAATGATACTCCAGGTTGTACTGTTGAAGCGAAAGATTTTACTGAATACGAACAGGAATTTAGCGCATTAGGAGCCAAGATTTTAGGGGTGAGTCCTGATTCAGAAAAATCTCATGGTCGATTTATTCAAAAGCATAATTTATCAATTCAGCTTTTAAGTGACCCAGAGCATCAAGTTTGTGAAACTTATAAAGTATGGCAACTGAAGAAGTTTATGGGCAAGGAATATATGGGAGTTGTGCGGTCAACTTTTTTAATTAATCCGGAGGGCAATTTAACTTTTATTTGGCCTAAGGTAAAAGTTAAAGGTCATGCTCAGACCGTACTCGAAAAGTTAAGAAAATGGGTACCCAATCCATCCTAATGGATACATCTCAAATCACAGTAGACTTTCCAGATAGGTCTTAAGTGAGAATGACGACAGAGCTTGTAGCGATCGCTCAGTTCAATACAGCCTTTAAATAATGCATTTGAACACAACTGAATTTCCGTGGGTGCTACCCGAATATCTACTCCAGCTTCTAGATTATGAAATGTTTCCAATATATCTTTAATAAATTTCAATGCTTAAATAACGCTTAAGTTTGGGCTATAAAATGCATTTGGCAGCACAATAACGATGGACTGAGAAGCTAAAATTTTTCGATAAAACCCAATGAATCGACCCCTCCGTACTTTGGGCGTGCTGCCAAATGCTTGGGCTGTGAATGAGGCGATCGCAGATATTACTCGCCCATCCCTTCCGCCTGTGTTCATTACTTTGACCACAGAAACCAAAACGCTGCGGATAGATTTAGCAAAAGCTGCCATCCTAGTGATTGATATGCAGAATGATTTCTGTCATCCAGATGGCTGGTTGGCTCACATCGGCGTTGATGTTACCCCTGCAAGGAAACCCATCGACCCGTTGAATACGTTACTACATCAATTAAGAGCGGCTAAAGTTCCGATCATTTGGGTTAACTGGGGAAACCGTCCTGACTTACTGAATATCAGTGCTGGATTGCGGCATGTTTATAACCCGACAGGTATGGGTGTAGGACTAGGCGATCCCCTACCCAGCCGGGGTGCTAAAGTTCTGACACTGGGCAGTTGGGCTGCCGCCATTATCGATGAGTTAGAACAAAATCCAGCCGATATCTTTGTCGATAAGTATCGAATGAGCGGCTTCTGGGATACTCCCTTAGATAGTATCCTACGCAACCTCGGCAAAACTACACTTTTCTTTGGTGGCGTGAACATTGACCAGTGTGTGATGGCAACTCTACAAGATGCTAATTTCCTGGGCTATGACTGCATTCTGATCAAAGACTGTGCGGCGACTACCTCTCCGGAATATTGTTTACAAGCAACGCTTTATAACGTTAATCAGTGCTTTGGCTTTGTCACCCATTCCGCATCCCTTATCGAAGGGATTAAATTAGGATAGCACTAGCAGAATGGAGACATAAATCGGTCTTTCGGGTTATATTTTCGAGTGTTAACGCAGGTTAAATAATGGCAAGTTTAAGAAGATTGAAGTTGATGGATTAATAAATTATTCCATGAGTAAAATACAATTCAATCTTCAACTCTCAACCCCATCACTGACCACCCATCAATAATTTCAGGAGTAAATTCCTATGAACTCCTCTCGTTGTATGATTCCCGTGATCAAGTCTCCTAAAGACTATCAGGCTTATCGCATCAGTCCTTGCGATACGAATCGTTTAGCCATTGTATTTGAGCCAGCAACAGCAGATGCCTCTTTAACGGTTTGTGTGGAGATTTTTGATCAGGGTGGCAAAACTCCGCCCAACCGCCATCAATTTGCCGTTGAGATGTTCTTTATCCTCAAGGGAGAAGGGTTAGCGATCTGTGACGGAAAAACTGTTCCAATTCAGGCAGGAGATAGTTTATTAGTGCCACCCACGGGAATTCATGAACTGAGGAATACCGGTTCGGGTCGCTTATATGCGCTATGTATTATGGTGCCCAATGAAGATTTTGCTGAGTTGATTCGCAGTGGCACTCCAGTGGAATTGGATGAGGAGGATATGAGAGTGCTCAATCGAACGGATGCGCTGGTGCCGTGCTAAAAGAGGCAACACCAAGCAACCTATAACGCTTAAAATATCTATCGCTAGATTCCCCCTGAATCTCCTGGATGTGTTGGAGAATTCAAGGGGGATTTGTTTAACCCTTTACTTCATGTTGAACGTTAAGAAAGAAACAGCATCAATGCTGACGCGGGATGGCGTTCGGTTAGATGCAGATATTTACCGTCCCGATGCTGAAGGTGAGTTTCCGGTACTGCTGATGCGGCAACCCTATGGACGTGCGATCGCATCCACCGTCGTTTATGCTCATCCGACTTGGTACGCGGCTCACGGCTACATCGTTGTGATTCAAGATGTGCGAGGACGCGGTACATCCCAAGGAGAATTCCAACTATTTGTCCAAGAACAGGATGACGGCGAAGATACCGTCAACTGGGCAGCAGCGCTACCCGGTAGCACGGGACAGGTGGGCATGTATGGCTTTTCTTACCAAGGCATGACTCAGCTTTATGCCGCTGCCGCTAAGCCATCGGCTCTGAAAACCCTTTGCCCTGCGATGATTGGCTATGACTTATATACCGATTGGGTTTATGAGGGGGGTGCCTTCTGCTTACAAGCCAATCTGGGCTGGGCGATTCAGCTTGCCGCAGAAACGGCGCGGCTAAAAGGCGATGCGGCGGCTTATTTGACCCTGTACACGGCTGCCCAGAATCTACCCTTGTATGAGTCTGTTCCTAACTTAGATGAGTGCGTGCGGAAGTTCGCACCGAATACCTTTTATCACGAGTGGTTAGAACATTCCAAACCCGATGCATATTGGGCCAAAATTTCCCCTAAGGCTTCCCTGCAAGAGGTTGACTTGCCCATGTTCCATATCGGGGGATGGTTTGATCTTTATTTACGCGGAACACTCCATTGTTACAAAGACTTTGCGGCTCGGAGTACTACTCGCCAACAGTTGTTAGTTGGCCCGTGGGCACACTTACCTTGGAATCGCAAAGTGGGGGCGGTTGATTTTGGGGCAGAAGCCGCAAATCCGATTGATGGCCTGCAACTGCGGTGGTTCGATCAGTTTCTCAAAGGCATCGATACCGGGTTATTGAATGAACCGCCCGTTCGCTTGTTTGAAATGGGCAGTAACCACTGGTGTCATTTTGACAGTTGGCCTAAAAATAACCATGAAAAATATTTTTTGTCAAGCACTGGGCTTGCCAGTATGCGGGAAGATTCGGGTGTTTTAGTGGCAGAAGCCGCCGAATCAATGGCAGATTCGATCCTCCCCTTAAAAAGGGAATCCCAAATCCCAAGTGGCTTTGATGTGTTAGTTCACGACCCTTGGCGACCCGTCCCAGCCTTGGGGGGTCATGCCGCTGCGCCTTCGGGGCCATTTGAGCGATCGCATTTAGATTGCCGTTCGGATGTTTTAACTTATACCACTCAACCCCTAGCGGCAGACTTGCATGTAGCGGGGGATGTCGCGGTTGAGATTTGGTGTCATGCCGATAAACCCAGTCATGACTTATGTGCCATTCTCTCGGAAGTGCGACCCGATGGCAGTGTCTACAATTTGACACAAGGTTATCTTCGGGTTGATTTTGTTCAAGACGAACCTTTGCAAGTTCAACTCCAGGCAACGTGCTGGAAAATTCCTCAAGGTCATGCATTACGGCTGAGTTTGAGTGCCGCTTGTTTCCCCGCCTATCCCATGAATCCGGGTACAGGTTCACCCTTGGGAAGCGATCTGTTAATGGATGCTCAAATTATTACTTTGACGGTGTTTTCGGGAAGCGATCGGCCTTCTCATATCCGGCTACCTATCGTTTCAGCTTCTGGAGGATAAAATCAGGTACATCGATCAGGAGATGGCAAGTGGCTGACTCAACCAACTACAATTCTCAACAACTTTTCGGGCGCTGCATCAAAACCTTAGCTGCCATTTTGGGAGAAGACTTTGGGGATACGGCTGAACACGAACGGTGGAAAGAGCAGGCAATCATGACGCCATTACTCGATGAAATGTCAAATGGTTTAGAGCCAATGCCTGATATTTATTGTGATTGGTTTGACATTCCTCGTGGCTGGACTTATGCCGATTTTGCCGACCATATTCGTGAAACTGATGCTCGGATTTTGACTACTCATGTTGGTGTGGTCTACGGATATTTAACAACAATCGCTGAGTATTATGGAACGGGGAGTCAGGAAGACCGAAAGATGGTCGAAGAAATTGTGGCACACACGGCATCGATTCATGGTGCTTGTACAGATGGGTCAGATTTGATGCTTCTCACTCCACCGGATATCGGGAAGCTGTAGTGTGACTTTGTGTTGGCGATCGCGTCGCGCTGTCCCTTGGCACAATTAGGCTTTAGTCGGTTTGTTGGCTCGATTCGGGAACGGCGATCGCTAACGTGTCATCGCTTAACTGATCTCTGACTGATTGCCATTGTGCAGTGAGTCTTAGAGTGAATGGCACTGACTTAAGAACTCTCATACCTCACCAATGAACCCTTGTGCACCGGAGCTTTAGTGAGGAGGTCTGGGGGAGGCACTCGTCCCCCACCGGAGCTTTAGTGAGGAGGGGGTTTGGGGGGAGACCCCCCAAACTGGGTTTTTCTCAAAGAACGACTACTTTTTGCTTAAGTCAGTGACATTCGTCTTAGAGTAGACCTCCTGTACAAATAGAATTGTCGTCCCCTGACTCTCTTTGGGGGAAAAAGAATTAAAGTCCCCCAGAATTATGTGATTGATGCAGGAGGCTGAGTCTAAAATCGATATTCCTCAAAACTGTTTCAGAATCTGTAAAATGGCGACGGTAGAAGCTAAGAATAAACTCTTTTGCGAGGGAATGAATGATACTGGATTTGAGAAAGTTTTATCAGGCATGTAACCCCAGCAAAACCCTTGATTTAGGAAATGCTGAGGATCGACCGTACTATATTGATTTTTCCTCCGTGCGGGGTGGCGAGATTATTGAGGAATTGGGTCGAACCATTACTCTTTTTTCACCGGATGAGCCTACCTGCCAGTTATTTACTGGACATATTGGTTGTGGAAAATCCACAGAGTTGTTACGACTCAAAAAACAGTTACAACAACAAGGATTTCATGTCGTTTACTTTGAGTCCAGTCAGGATTTAGACATGGCGGATGTGGATATCAGCGATATTTTACTAGCGATTGCACATCAAATCAGCACCAGCTTGGAAGCGATGCAAATCCCAATCAAACCGGGATATTTTAACAATTTGTTTACGGAAGTCAAAGACTTCTTGCAAACCCCCATTGATCTGAGTGTGGGAGCCGAGTTATCTTTTGGCATTGCTAAACTTACGGCTCAAACGAAAGATAGTCCCAAGCTTCGCAGTCAGTTACGGCAATATTTAGAACCTCGTACCAACGGTATTTTAGAAGCGATCAATGAGTTAATTGATCGCGCCAGTAAGGAACTCAAACGTCGAGGCAAAAACGGATTGGTGGTAATTGTCGATAATCTGGATCGCGTGGATAGTCGTCCTCTACCTTCTGGACGAATGTTACCAGAATACCTGTTCATCGACCGGGGCGAACAGTTACGCAGGCTCAATTGCCATCTCGTTTACACCATTCCCCTATCGTTAATTTTTTCCAATGAGTCTGAAGTGCTCACAACTCGCTTAGGTGGTGGCATAGACCCCAAAGTATTGCCCATGGTACCTGTACACTCCAAAGATGGCAGCGAGTGTGCTGAAGGAATGGCACTTTTGCGGCAAATGGTACTGGCGAGAGCATTTCCTCATGTGAATCCGGAGCAGCGCGTCCATTTCATTGCAGAAGTTTTTGATAGCCCGACAACTTTAGATATACTGTGCCGAGGCAGTGGGGGTCATGTGCGGAATTTGTTAGGATTGCTGTATAGTTGCCTTCAAAAAAAGAATCCACCCATCTCTCTTGATTGTGTGCAAAAAGTAATTCGAGAACGCCGCAATAAGATAGTTTTAGGCATTAAATCTTATGAGTGGGAATTACTGCGTCAGGTGAGGGAATGTAAAACAGTGCAACAAGAGCCGGAATACCAAATCCTGCTGCGAAATATGTTGGTATTTGAATATCGCAATGATGAGGAAGCACCTTGGTTTGATATTAATCCGGTGCTAGCAGACGCCAAAGAATTACAGCCATGATGGAAGAATCTGAGAACCAGAATTCAGAATTAGTAGGGGCGGTGCCCCCGTGCCCGCCCTGGAGTCAGGATGAAGAGATTATTGTTGAGAATGAGGAGGCGTTGCAGACACTCATCCGGGCGATTACTTTGTCTCAAGGAGAATTTTCTCTGATATTAGTGCGCTGTAACTATGCTCATTTGCGAGAACAAATTGTGCAGCAACTGCGAGAACAATGCCCCATAAAAATCTATGAGTTAGTTCTGGATGAGTCGGTCAAAACACTTTATACCAGTATCGAAAAGAGTCTCAAAGGTGAGAAACTGGATGCCTTAATGGTGTTGGGTTTAGAGTCAGTGAATCCCATTGAACGAGTGATTGTTGCAACGAATCAAGTTCGAGAAGAATTTAGGAAAAACTTTCCCTTTCCGATCGTTTTATGGGTCAATGATGAGGCTTTGCAAAAGTTCATCCGGTTAGCACCCGATTTTGATAGTTGGACGACAACAATTGAGTTTGCGATCGCAACGAATGAACTGATCGATACTCTAAACCAAAATGCAGATGAAGCCTTTACTCAAATCTTAAATGCAGGTGCAGGTCGATTCCTAGACAATGCTGTCCTTAATTTAGCAATTGATTCACATCGTCGCTCAGAAATCCAGTTAGCCTTGCAAGATTTACGCCATCGTGTTCAAGAATTAGAGCCAGCACTAGAAGCTAACATCCAATTCTTATTGGCCAGGGAGGCTCAAGCTAATGAGCAGATGGAAAAAGCTCGACAACACTATGAGCAAAGTCTCGCTTTCTGGCAGCAAAGCCAGAATCTAGAGCGGTATGGGTGTTTACTATTTTATCTAGGCTTGTGGTGGCGTCGATATGCTGTTTTAAATCGCAGCAAATATCTGCAATCTTGTCGTATAGCTAAGGATTATTTTCAGCAGTGTGTTGATGTTTTTCAACAGGGGAATCGTCCGGATTTAACGGCAAGATTTATCAATGCCTTGGGAGAAGTGTTGACCCGATTGGAGAATTGGGATGAATTAGAGATTGTGGCTCAAACTTCGCTTCACTTATATCAAATCGATGCGAATTCCAGCCAACATCTATATTCAGGTTATGCTTACGGACTTCTGGCTGAGGTGGCTCTGAACAAAGCAGCTTGGAGTGAAGCTAAGAACTATGCTGAGTTAGCGCTGCAAAAGAATGCTGAACCAGGAGTTGCGGCTTTAGGTTCCGAGTCGGCAGATACGAATTGGGGTTGGGCATGGAAACAATATCAGAGTTTCTATTTGTTTTTACTGGCTAAATCCCAGAAGCCTTTAAACCAACTTGAAGACGCTCTCAGTAATTTAGAAAAAGCCAGAGAGGAGAGTAATCCTCAGTACGATCCACAACTTTACATTGAAATTCTCAGAGAATTGCGATCGCTCTACTTTCAGCAAGGTGAATATCTTAAGGCATTTGAAATTAAGCAAGAGCAACAATCCATTGAAGCACAATATGGTTTCCGCCCCTTCACCGGTGCCGGCAGTTTGCGACCCGTAAAACGGATAATTAACCCCACTTTAGATCCCATTGACCCTCAAGTTAGGGCACGAGAACGAATGACGGCGACAGGCCGGCGTAGTGACCTCAACACATTAATCCAGAAACTGAGTAGAAATGATTACAAACTAATCGTCATTCATGGCATGTCAGGGGTAGGCAAGAGTTCTTTAATATGGGCAGGATTAGAGCCAGAATTGAAACAGAATGCCATTGGCGATCGCAATGTTTTACCTGTTACGTTGCGATATTACACCAATTGGGCTAGAGAACTGGGGAAAAGGCTCGCGAAATCATTACAGGAACTGGGGATGGAGGAGACAGTACTTGCCTCTAGGCTCGATCCCCCCCAGCCCCCTTTCTTAAGGGAGAAAGAGGCAGTCAAAGTCCCCCTTTTTAAGGGGGATTTAGGGGGATCGAATGCTTCAACAGAGGCAATTATTGAACAGTTGAGAAATAATAATGATCGCAATCTGCTCACTGTTCTGATTTTTGACCAGTTTGAAGAGTTTTTCTTTGCTTGCACAAATTTAGTTGAACGAAGAGCTTTTTATGATTTCCTGAAAACCTGCCTAAATCTCGCCTATGTGAAAGTTATTCTATCTCTGCGAGAAGATTATTTACATTATTTATTAGAGTGCGATCGCTTTGCCAATTTAGATGTTATCAACAATAATATTTTAGATAAAAATATTCGTTTGTGTCTAGGAGATTTTTCGCCAGAACGTGCTAAGGCAGTGATTCTGGAATTAACCGAACAATCCCAATTTTACCTGGAGCCAACATTGATTGATGAATTGGTTCAGGATTTAGCCGGTGAGTTGGGAGAAATTCGCCCGATTGAGCTGCAAGTAGTTGGGGCGCAACTCCAAACAGAAAATATTAAAACGCTTGAGCAATACCATCAGCTTGGCGCTAATCCTAAGGAAAAACTGGTTCAGCGTTCTTTGGAAGAAATTATCAAAGATTGTGGTTCTGAAAATGAACGGGCAGCCCGATTAGTTTTGTACTTACTCACCAATGAAAACGGTACCCGTCCTCTCAAGACTCGCGCTGAGTTAGAAGCAGATTTAGAAGTTTTGGGTTTTGAGACAGAGGTTGAGCAATTAGATTTAGTTTTGGAGATTTTAGTCGGTTCTGGATTGGTGTTTTTGGTACCAGATTCTCCAGCGAATCGCTATCAACTCGTTCATGACTATTTAGTGGCTTTTATTCGTCAACAACAGGCACCGGGACTGTTGGCAGAATTGGCAGAAGCGAAGGAGAAACAGAAGTTAACAGAAGCACAATTGAGGCAAGCGCTTCGGGAGAAAGAGGAGGCACTGCGTCAAGAACAGGAGGAACGTAAGCGTGCAGAAATCGCGGAGATTGAAGTGTTGAGTTCTTTATCTCAAGTCCTATGGTTGTCTCATAACCAGCTTGGAGCATTATTAGCCATTGTCAAGGCAGGCATAAAATCACAGGAGACTGAAGTGTCATCCGAGATTAAGATGCAGATACTCGATAAGTTGCGAGAAGCAATCTATTCTGTGAAAGAATGTAATTGCTTTCAAGGGCATAGCGATTGGGTCAATAATGTTAGTTTCAGTCCGGATGGGCAAATAATTGCCTCGGCTAGTAGTGACGCTACTATAAAACTCTGGTGTAAAGATGGCAGAGAATTGCAGATTTTTCAGGGTCATCGTTATAGAGTTAACAGTATAAGCTTTAGTCCGGATGGTCAGACGATCGCATCGGCTAGTAGTGATTGCACTCTAAAACTCTGGCGTTTGGATGGTACAGAACTGCAAACTTTTCAGGGACATAACGATTGGGTTAATAGTGTCAGTTTCAGTCCAGATGGTCAAATAATTGCCTCGGCTAGTAGTGACGGCATCGTAAAACTTTGGCATTTGGATGGTAGAGAATTGCAAACGTTTCAGGGACATAGCATTTGGAGCAACAGTGTTAGTTTCAGTCCAGATGGTCAGACACTTGTTTCAGCAGGTGGTGATGGTACTGTAAAACTCTGGCGTTTGGATGGTACAGAACTGCAAACTTTTCAAGACCATAGTGTTGGGGTCTATAGCGCTAGCTTCAGTCCAGATGGTCAGATGATTGCCTCAGCCAACAGCAACTGTGTGGTTAAACTCTGGCGTTTAGATGGCACAGAATTGCAAACCTTTCAGGGGCATAGCAGTGCAGTTAGAAGCCTAAGATTCAGCCCCGATGGTCAAATAATTGCCTCAGCTAGCAATGACGGCACGATCAAACTCTGGCGTTTAGATGGTACACAATTGCAAATGTTTAAAGGACATAGCAATTTGGTCACGAGTGTCAGTTTCAGTCCAGATGGACAGATGCTTGCGTCTGCTAGTGCTGACCGCACGGTGAAACTCTGGCGTTTAGATAGCAAGAAATTACAAACCTTTCAGGGGCATAGCGATTGGATCAGTAGCGTCAGCTTCAGTCCAGATGGACAAACAATTGTCTCAGCAAGTGGTGACGGTACAATGAAACTCTGGCGTACAGATGGTGCAGAGTTACACAGCTTTGAAGGGCATAGCAGTGCGGTCAGGAGTGTTAGCTTTAGTCCAGATGGGCAGATGATTGCCTCAGCTAGCGATGACTGGACAATAAAACTCTGGCGCACAGATGGTACAGAGTTACACACCTTTCAGGGGCATGGTGCTTGGGTCAGAAGCGTTAGCTTCAGTCCAAATGGGCAGATGATTGCTTCTGCCAGTAGTGACCGGACAGTGAAACTATGGCTTCTAGATGGCACAGAGGTACAAACCTTTGAGGGGCATAGCGATTGGGTCAGAAGCGTTAGCTTTAGTCCAGATGGGCAGACGATCGCTTCTGCTAGTGTCGATCGCACGGTAAAACTCTGGTGTCTAGATGGCACAGAATTACAAACTTTTTACGGGCATAGCGATACAGTCAGGAGTGTCAGCTTTAGTCCAGATGGGCAGACGATCGCTTCTGCTAGTGCCGATCGCACGGTGAAACTCTGGCGTTTAGATGGTACACAATTGCAAACATTTGTTGGGCATAGCGATGCAGTCAGGAGTGTCAGTTTCAGTCCAAATGGGCAGATGCTTGCCTCTGCTAGTGCTGACCGAACGGTGAAATTGTGGGGTCTAGATGGTAGAGAATTGCAAACATTTGTTGGGCATAGTGCTGTGGTTAGTAGTCTTAGCTTTAGTCCAGATGGTCAGACGATCGCATCAGCTAGTGATGACTGCACGGTGAAACTCTGGCGTTTGGATAGTAAAGAGTGGAATTTGAATCTAGATGATTTACTAGTGCGCGGTTGCAATTGGCTACGAGATTACCTGAAGACTAACCCGAATGTGAGAGAGTGCGATCGCACTCTCTGCGACAACATTCTTCCCAACAACCGACAAGATAGCTGAGGTTCATTCCAAGTTAACGCTTTACACTAACCTGAGTTCGACATCAGAAATTCCAAGACAAACCCTCTGAGTGGTATGCTGCACACTGCATACATGAGGTATTAATTCAACTAGCTAGAAGCATATTTCATAAACACTGAGACTTTCTGTTATCGACATTTCCTATCTTTGCCCATCAAGGAATCAATACCAGATGCTCCAAAGCTTTTATCTTAGAGATTAGGACTCAAACAATCGTAAATTATGGTATATCCTTTTGACCCGGATAAAGACGATTTACCTTTCGATGAAGCAGATGACCCCTTTGGTCGTACCTTGGAAGACTTTACCTTGACAGGTAAATTACGTCGCTTTCACGAATCGTTTGACAGCAGCATCCGTGCCATTTTGCAGGATTGCCTATTTCGGATTAGTGATGAAGGGGGTGTCCTCACCTTCCAAATTCTTTGCCCCAACGAAGCTGTGCAAAAACGTCTCTACATCAAGCGAGAAAAAGTTCGCAATACCCTCAATTGGCTGTGGAGAGACTTGGATTACTACGCCTTTTGCATTGAGAAAGATGGACTACAGTGTCATGTACTGAGTATGAAGTCCTATAGAGGGGGCGCTTGAGCCAATCTTTCCAGCAATGGCTTGCCTTACCCTAGATCATGCGTCGGCCTCATACAAGACGTGATTGATCGGTTTCCAGCTTGAGGTTCAGAAAGCTGGAGAACTTGTCAACAGCCCAGTGGCGATTCGGTTACTGGGTGATCAGAATTTATCCTGAACAATCCCGAAGTGCGATCGCCAAAATTGGCTCATCCGCTGATCATTGCTCTTGCATAGCAGTGAGTCTATGTTACGGATAGAGAACCTCACTAGAATTCAAGATTGTAATTGCTCCTCTAAAACTTATTGTTTTTTTACAAAAATCCTGACAGGGCAAGTCAAGCCCCCGATCCCCCTCTCAGCAATACCTTTAGCTCATATCCTGTCCCCAATTGGCTTTACTTCATCACTGGGAAGTGCCATAGCAAAGCGGCGGACTAAAATTGCTGTAAACCCTTTCTACACAAGCTATCTGCCCTCTGAACAGGCCATGAATTAGAGTTGTGCCACTCTGCTGATGAGTCGGGATTTAGTAAGATTTAACTCGTTTTTTGTTTTTTGTTTCTATTTTAGGTTTTAAAATAAACAAAAATTGAATATTAGGCTTATATTCTGTTTAGAACTATTTTGGCTATTAAAAAAGGAAAAAATACAATCAGAAGCTAATTTAGAGCCGTTTACTATCCTCTCCATTAAAAACCGCCCTTTCCTTTCCTGTGGAGTTAGTCAATAATTCAATCAACGCCCCAAAAGAAGTAATCAACGGCTGGCTGTAGGGGCAAGCCTTATATGCCGACCCGACCAACGGGCAAAGACAATATTCAAGTTTTGATCCGAAAGATAGGAGAAGACGAAGCGTGAAACTCTCAGTTTATGGAAAAGGCGGCATTGGGAAATCCACGACGAGCTGTAATATCTCTGTAGCCCTAGCAAAGCGTGGTAAGAAGGTACTGCAAATTGGCTGTGACCCGAAGCACGACAGCACCTTCACCCTCACAGGCTTTTTAATTCCCACGATTATCGATACGCTTCAGGAAAAGGATTACCACTACGAAGATGTTTGGCCTGAAGATGTCATCTACAAAGGCTATGGCGGCGTTGATTGCGTAGAAGCCGGGGGTCCTCCTGCTGGTGCAGGTTGCGGTGGCTATGTGGTTGGTGAAACAGTCAAGCTACTCAAAGAACTCAATGCCTTTGATGAGTACGACGTGATTCTGTTTGACGTTCTCGGTGACGTAGTTTGCGGTGGCTTTGCTGCACCTCTGAACTATTCCGACTACTGCATGATTGTCACCGATAACGGGTTTGACGCCTTGTTTGCCGCCAACAGAATCGCCGCTTCCGTGCGTGAAAAAGCGCGCACCCACCCCCTACGTCTGGCGGGACTCATTGGCAACCGCACCTCCAAGCGCGACTTGATCGACAAATATGTTGACTCAGTACCGATGCCAGTGCTGGAAATTCTACCCCTAATTGAAGATATTCGCGTCTCCCGCGTTAAGGGCAAAACCCTGTTTGAGATGGCAGAAACTGACCCCTCACTCAACTATGTTTGTGACTACTATCTGAACATCGCTGACCAGATTTTGGGTCGTCCAGAGGGTGTGGTTCCCAATGATGCTCCCGATCGCGAATTGTTCTCCTTGTTGTCTGACTTCTACCTCAATCCGCAACAGCCACAGGCAACCACTGAGGAAGAAAAACTCGATCTGATGATGGTTTAACGAAGAGTAGAAAGTTGAAAGGTTGAAAGTTGCAAGTTTTTTGAACAACCTGCTAACCTTCAA
>DATNQL010000801.1:0-4733 GCA_036704025.1 Stenomitos sp. | reverse complement strand
GTCAGAAGTTAGGAGTTAAAAGTAGTACCGTTTTTCCAAGCAATTGCAACAGTTATAATCTTGCTCCCTCCTTATTCAGGTACGGTGTACAAACATTTCTGGGTAAGGTGCGAAATTCGATTCGATCCCCCTAAATCCCCCTTTTTAAGGGGGGAGCAAGATTAGAACTGTTGCAATTGTTTGGAAAAACGGTACTACTTTTAACTCCTAACTCCTGACCCCTGACTCCTACTTGAAACATGGATTTGCATTCACTTTTAACCCATCTCTCTAACAAAGGCATAAAACTGTCTGTCAATGGAGATTCACTCTTGGTTGATGCGCCTAAGGGAGTGATGACGCGAGAACTATGCGACTCGCTTACCAAACATAAGGCAGAGATTTTGTTGATGCTGCGCCAATATGATGCGGGGGCGAGTTCTGCTGTTTTACCAAGTATTGTGCCAGCACCAGAGCAGCGCTACGAACCCTTTCCTCTCACTGATATGCAACACGCCTTCTGGGTAGGTCGCAGTGGGGCGATAGAACTGGGCGGTGTGTCCAATCACGGTTACTACGAGATTGAGGGAAAGGATTTAAACCTGGAACGCTTGAACTGGGCGCTGCAACAATTAGTTAAACGTCACGATATGCTGCGGGCTGTGGTGTTACCAGATGGTCAGCAGCAGATTCTGGAGCAGGTGCCTGCTTACCCGTTTGAGATTTTAGACCTGAGAGGACAGGATGAGGCGTTTGTCAAGGCTCAATTAGAGGCGATTCGGGAGCGAATGTCTCATCAAGTATTACCCTCTGACCGGTGGCCTTTGTTTGATTTTCGCGCAACCTGTTTGGATGGGGGGCGCGTTCGACTACATATCAGTTATGACTTGCTGGTATTTGATGCTTGGAGTCTGTTCCGTTTGTTTGAAGAGTGGTTCCAACTGTATCAAAACCCTGAAGTTGTATTGCAACCGCTTGAACTTTCATTCCGGGATTATGCTTTGGCAGAGCAAGGTTTGCGAGAGACGGAATTGTATGTGCGATCGCAAAATTATTGGTTAAGCCGCATCGACACCCTTCCCCCAGCCCCAGATTTACCTTTAGCGAAGAGTCCCCATCAACTCAAACAACATCGTGTCAAGCGTTACGAGGGAGGCATTGAACGCACTCATTGGCAGCAGTTGAAGCAGCGTGCCGCCCAAGCTGGTTTAACCCCCTCTGGAGTCTTGCTCGCTGCTTTTGCTGAAATCATGACGCTTTGGAGCAAGAGTCCGCAATTTACGCTCAATCTCGCCCTATTTAACCGTCTGCCCCTACATTCCCAAGTTAACGACATCCTGGGAGACTTTACCTCCGTAACCCTCTTGGCAGTGGATAACTCGGAGGTGGAGTCATTTGGCAAACGTGCTGTTCGCCTTCAGAAACAACTGTGGCAGGATTTAGAACATCGCTACTTTAGTGGTGTGCGTGTAACGCGAGAACTGTCGCGCAGGAAAGGGGCTGCACCCAATGCCATGCCTGTTATTTTCACGAGCACTTTGGGCTTTGGTTCGTTGGGACAGGAAACCCGCACTTTCAGTCATTTCGGAGAGTTAGTCTACGGCATCAGCCAAGCATCTCAGGCATGGATGGACATTCAAGTCTGGGAGGAAAAAGAAACGCTGACGTTTAACTGGGATGTGGTTGCAGAACTCTTCCCTGAAGGCTTGATTGAGAATATGTTTGAGGCATATTGCCGCTTCCTCCAACAGCTAGCTACCTCCAAGTCAGCTTGGGTTGAGACGACTCGGCAACTCATTCCTCCTACTCAACTGGCGCAACGGGAAGCTATTAATGCTACTGAAGCATCTATTTCTGACGAACTGCTCCATACTTTATTTGCCGCGCAAGTAAAAGCGAGAGGAAATGAGCTTGCGATTATTTCGTCTGAGCGTAATTTAACTTACCAGGAATTATGCGATCGCTCCAATCAAGTTGGTCATAAGCTGCGGTCATTGGGGGCAACTCCTAACCAATTGGTAGCCGTAGTTATGGCAAAGGGGTGGGAGCAAATTGTTGCAGTTATGGGCATTTTGGCGGCTGGTGCTGCCTACGTTTCCATCGATCCAAACCTACCTCCAGAGCGCTTTTTATACTTGCTAGAAAATAGCCAAGCTAACATTGTTCTCACCCAATCTTGTCTGGATAAGAAACTTTATTGGCCTGAGAGCGTTGTGCGGCTGTGCATAGACATTGAAGACTTTGCCCAGGAGAGTAAGGAACCGCTAAAGCCTGTCCAAACTCCTGACGATTTAGCCTACGTTATCTACACCTCTGGTTCCACGGGCTTGCCCAAAGGAGTGATGATTACTCATCGCAACGTTGTTAATGTCGTCGTTCATACGAATCAGCGTTTTAATGTTAGTTCTCAAGACCGAATTTTAGCTCTCACCGCTCTCAATCACGACCTATCGGTTTATGACATTTTTGGTCTTCTAAGTGCTGGCGGAACGATTGTTATGCCCGATGCTTGTGGTGTTAAAGACCCCAGTCATTGGGCTGAATTAATGGCACGCGAACGGGTAACGCTGTGGAATTCAGTCCCCGCCATGATGGAGATGTTAGTGGACTATGTAGAGAGTAATTCGGTAGCGCTACCTTCAACAAGAAAGGCAGAAGGCAGAGGGCAAAGGGTAGAAGGTTCGCCTTCTGTCGTTAGCGAAGCGAGACGAAGTCTAGGCACAAGCCTTATGGCGACTGAAAAGGAGCAAGAAACCGAGTCCCCACAACTTTCAAGTGGCTTATATTCAGGTGCGGTTAAATCCCCATCTGAATACTCCCTTCTGCCTTCTGCCTCCTACCCTCTGCCTTCGTTAAGCTTGCGTTTAGCAATTATGGGCGGAGATTGGCTTCCAGTTTCCCTTCCTAATCGGCTTAAAGCTTTAGTCCCAGAAGTCCAAATTCTCAGTATTGGCGGCCCTACGGAAACGACGATTTGGAATATTGGTTATCTAATAGAAAAGGTTGACCCAAATTGGAAGAGTGTCCCTTACGGTCAACCAATGGCTAATGCAAAATATTACATTTTGAATGAAGCTTTAGAAGATTGTCCCGTTTGGGTTCCTGGTGAAATGTACTGCGCGGGAGTGCAGTTAGCAAAAGGTTACTGGCGCGATGAAGAAAAAACTAATGCTAAATTCATCACGCATCTTCGCACAGGGGAACGCCTTTACCGTACAG
The DNA here is from genome assembly GCA_036704025.1 of Stenomitos sp. GTDB lineage: Bacteria > Cyanobacteriota > Cyanobacteriia > Cyanobacteriales > Coleofasciculaceae > Allocoleopsis. Next base: position 1,535 of record DATNQL010000801.1, on the reverse strand, counting down.
GAGATTTAGGACGATATCTGCCGGATGGCAATATTGAGTTTTTGGGACGAGTGGATTTCCAAATTAAGATTCGGGGATATCGCATTGAGGCTGGAGAAATTGAGGCGGCTTTGATGCAACATCCCGCTGTGCGATCGGCAGTGGTTACCGCAGTCGGTGAAGAACGCAATAAAGAGCGATTGGTCGCATACATTGTTCCTGAAGAGAAACAGACTCTCACCATTGAGCAAATTAGCGAGTTTTTAAAGAATAAGTTACCCGATTATATGGTGCCGTCAGGCTTTGTCTTTTTGGATGCTTTACCTCTTTCAGCTAATGGCAAAGTAGACCGCCGTACACTCTTAGATTACTCCATATCGAATCTACAACATGCCTATATTGCTCCCAGGAATGACATTGAGCAACAGCTTACCAACATTTGGCAAGAGTTTCTTGGGGTCGAGCAGATAGGGATTTACGATAACTTTTTTGAATTAAATGGAGACTCCCTACTGGCAACACAAATCATCTCTCGCCTATACAAAACATTCCAGATAGAGTTGCCCATCAGCAGCCTGCTTGAAACACCTACTGTGGCTGCTATATCCGAGTACATCGAGAGTAATTATTCGAGCATTCAAAAATTTCAAACTTATACCAGTGCAGCGTTAGGTGACCGCGAGGAGGGAGAACTATGAAAACCATTGATCAGTTTTTATCTGAGTTTCACCATCTAGACGTGAAACTCTGGGTCGATGGTGACAAGTTGCGTTATAGTGCCCCCAAAGGAACACTCACACCAGACCTGCTGCAAGAGCTGCGAGAGTACAAAGCTGAGATAATTAAGCGTCTGCAACAACCCTTAATTGCCTCAAATTTTGGTATTGAGCCAATTCGACCGGCTCCACGGGATACAGATTTACCTCTATCTTTTGCTCAGCAAAGAATGTGGTTACTCAATCAGATAGAGGGAAATAGTGCCACTTACAACGAATCTGTGGTGTTGAAAATTAGTGGTTTGCTCCAAGTCGCAGCTTTAGAGCAAAGCTTCAGGGAAATCTTTCAGCGCCACGCTGCCTTGCGGACTACTTTTAAGAACGTAGACGGCAAACCAATCCAGGTTATTTCACCAACCTCGAACTTCAGACTGCCATTGGTCGATTTGCGATTTATCCCTCCATCAGAGCAGGAAGCCGAAGTGGAGCGTCTGATTACCGAGGCAGCTAAGCGACCCTTTGACCTAACCCAAGAGCCGTTATTTCGGATAACCCTTCTGCAATTGGGACATACAGAGTATTTATTGCAGATAGTGTTCCACCACATTGTTGCAGATGCGTGGTCTTTTAGGGTCATTTTCCGGGAGTTAAGCGTACTTTACGAAGCTTTCTCTAGTGGTAAAGAACGGCAGGCTGCACTCGCATTACTTCCCGATCTCCCTATCCAATATGCAGATTTCGCTGTCTGGCAACGGCAATACTTGCAGGGAGAAGTACTTGAAAAAGAGCTGTCTTATTGGAAACAGCAACTCGACGGAGTTCCAACTGTACTCCAGCTCC
>DATNQL010000800.1:0-3445 GCA_036704025.1 Stenomitos sp. | reverse complement strand
CAGAACCATCTGTCGCAGCAGTGCCATCCCCGCTTGATGTTCACTCCCATCCCGCAACCGCACTGGCACCATCGGCAGCACTTTGGGATCGACCATAAACCGCTGAGTGACCATGGAATAGTCATTAGAAAACCGCAACGCCAGGGGAATCGTGTAAACGACATGGCAGTGCAATTCTCTGAGCTGTGCTCCGCGATCGGCAAACAGATATTCTGGTTGAGAACGTCCCCAAGGTTTTTGAGAGGAGTTGACGCGATCGAGATTATCAACAATCACAACTAAACCCTTTTTGCCCTGCTGTTTGAGTTGTTTAATCGCTGGTTCTAACAACTCCTGGTTCATGACTTCCAGTAGGCGATTGGTTTGTGGTTCTAAATATTGCCTTAATCGACTGCGAAAATCGGGGCTATCTTTAGCCTTAGCGGTAATTTCGCCAATACCCAACGCGAGAGAAACGGTACCCTCGCTATCTACTTTAATTTGACCAAATCCCGGAACTCCAACTTTACCGGTTACCTGGATTTCCGTTTGCAAGAGCTTAGCGGCTCCTTCCAGTAATGCTCTGAACCCTTTGGGTTGATTGAGTGCGATCGCATCGAGACTGGCACTGACTCGACGTGCGATCGCCAGTAAAATATCCCCAACATCCACATCGCCCATTTCCAAGTCTTGGTCAGACTCAAAATAGACAACGTGGAATCCGTCTTTTTCTAAATCTGCCTTGAGCCTCAATAACTCCGTGGACTTCCCACAGCCAATATGCCCCGTAAATAACTGACAAGTTGGCTCATCCGGTGCAAAAAGCGCTATTTTACTTCTCAGTTTTTCAACAATTCGCCCCCCACGAACTGAGGAGAAATCAATATAATAGTTCCGATCCTCAGCATTCTCTACAGCTAAAGTCTTGCTGGGATTCGTTGCTTGATAAAACTTTTGTAAATCGAGTCCCACTGCCAACCTCCTCACTTTCTGTAGGGCAGCAGCATATTTATACCTGAGCTGGGGTAAACGGAATGTCGTTGAAATCCAGTCAACCATCACTTCTCGAAGTGACTGCCTGGAGATGGTGAGATTTGGCGATCGTGTTCCACAAAACGGAACGTAATTCAGCACTGAGCCTTTCAGTAGATTGCTACTCCCCCAGAGCGGTATAGGTAACTGCTGTTGTGGGGTCTGTCAAAGAACTACCTATACTCAAGGTGGCAAGACCTCATACCTCAAAGGTAGTAGAATTACCTAAAAAATCTTGAAAAGCATATCATTGTTTGTATTTCGTCATCCTTTTTTATACTTTTCAAATGATACCGTTGGTCAATTAACGAGGGGTTTGACCCGTCATCTCCAAAACCCAGATTTTAGGGCTTTGTAGGGGCATCCCTTGTGGATGCCCCGCCTGATGTGGATGCCCTGCCTGAATTTAGGGTACCCACAAGGGGTACCCCTACATGATTTCCCTGTGTGGAGCGTCACCCCACAATGCTATGTGTTTGTACTGACATGCTCCCATTACTGCACCGGCCTTCTCTGACGCTGGGTAGGAGGAATACCCTGCGATCGCTCCTTACCCTGTGGGGCGCGAGGAGCGCTTGGGCGCGGCGCTGGCTTGGAGATGGGCGCAGGCTCACCCATCTCTTCACCTTCAATCAAGTCCCAGAACCGATCATCCTCGACCAATCCATCAAAATCTGAGTTCGCTCTGGCTTCAGCGCGATAACTGGGATCGAGACGGATTGCCTTTTCCAGGTTGTCGATGACTAAGTTTGCCTCACCTTGTCGAGCATAACAAGCGGCCTTATTATAAAGAGCTTTGGCAAAATCAGGTTGAAGTTGCAATGCCCGATCAAAGCTATCCAACGCTTCCTGATCGCGCTCTAGCTTCACTAACATCTCACCTCTGTTGTTCCAAGCTTTATGAGAGTCCGGTTTGAACTCAATCACTTTGTCAAAAGACGCCGCCGCCTCTTCATATCGTTCTAACGTGCCTAACGCCAAACCGCGATTCGACCAAGCTACAACGTCATCGGGCTGAACTTGAACGGCTCGATCAAAGGACAGGAAGGCTTCTTCCTGCTTTTGTAACGTCCCGAACGCTACCCCGCGATTCACCCAAGCTTCATGATAATCGGACTTAATTTCCAAGGCTTTGTCAAATGAGGCGATCGCATCTTCATGACGCTTTAATCTTCTCAAGGTAATGCCCCGATGTAGCCAAGCTTTGTAGTCGTCCGGCTGGATTGCCACCACCTTGCTAAAGGCTGCGATCGCACCTTCATAGCGCTGTAACTCTTTCAGAACAAGACCGCGATGATACCAGCTTCCAGGGTCATTTGGCTTGATTTCCAGTACTTTATCAAATGCAGCGATCGCGTCTTCATACCGCTTTAATTCCCATAAAGCCAAGCCCTTCTGATACCATACCTCAGGCTGATTGGGCTTCAGCTCAAGGGCTTGACTATAGCTGGCGATCGCCTCTTCATAGCGCCCTTCAGAGATGAGAGTATTTCCCTGATTAACATAGTCATCCAGATTCAAGAACAACTCAGGATGATTAGCTTTGAGACGTTCCAATTGTTCGTTCAGCGTTTGGATTGTTTCTTGCACCTCAGGAATAATCGCCTCTGTGATGGAGGTTGGCGACAACTCCGCTAATTGCTTTAAAATCTGCTCTTTTTGAGTTTGAGCATTCGAGGCGACTTCAGAAAACTGAGTCGCCAGCGTCGTCTCTAAATTGTCCAAATTCTGAAGGGTTAAATCTTTACGAGTTTGAATTTGAGACTGTAATTGGGAGAGTTGAGTTGTGACTTCAGTCTCTATTTGCTCAATACTTTGAAGGGTTTGCTGCTTCTTGTCTTGAATTCCGGACTGAGAGTTAGAAACCTGAGCCGCAAAATCAGTTGCCCGATCTTTTAACTTCTGAAGAGTCTGGGTCATTTGCTGTTGAATCTGCGACTGGAATTGGGCAAATTGGGTTGTGACTTCAGTTTCTAATCTTTCTAAGCTTTGTAAGGTTTGCGTCCTCTTCTCTTGAACTCCTGACTGGGAGTTAGAAACCTGAGTGATAAATTCAGCCTCACGACTTTTCAGGTTCTGGAGAACCTCAGTCATCTGCTGTTCAATCTGAGATTGGAATTGGGCAAATTGAGTGGCAACCTCAGCTTCTAATTTCTCTAAATTTTTTAGAGTTTGCTGCTTTTTCTCTTGCACTCCTAACTGGGAGTTAGAAACCTGAGTGGCAAACTCACTCTCCCGATTTTGGAATTTCTGGACAATCTCAGCCATTTGCTGTTCAATCTGCGACTGAGATTGTGAGAGTTGAGCGGCGATGTCGCGCCCTAATTGCGCCAGGTTTTGCAGAGTTAAATCTTTGTGTTTTTGGGCTTGTTCTTGTGCATCCGCCTGAATAGCTAGCAACTGAGGAGAAAACTCGGTCTCTAGAGTTCTCAGT
>DATNQL010000799.1:0-8926 GCA_036704025.1 Stenomitos sp. | reverse complement strand
CAAATTGTTAAAATCGATGGTTCAAGTACGGTGTATCCGATCACCAATGCGATCGCCACTGAGTATCAAGCCGCCCAAACCAAAGCCAACAACGACAAAATCAAAGTTGAGGTTGCCTTTTCCGGTACAGGGGGTGGCTTTAAAACATTTTGCGAAGGCTTAACCGACATCAGCAACGCCTCGCGCCCCATCCTCAAACAGGAGATGGCACTGTGCAACCGAAATAATGTGCGGTACATAGAATTACCCATTGCCTTTGATGCGCTAACCGTCGTCGTTCATCCTGAGAATAACTGGGCGCAAGACATCACAGTAGAAGAGTTGAGAAAAGTTTGGGAACCTTTCAACTCCTTTGGGATACATACGATTTCTCATGCCTTAAGAATTAACCGGAATATTGCTTCAAAACTCTGCGTTCCTCTGCGCGTTCCTCCGTGTTCCTCTGCGTTAAAAAAACCTATTCCTATAAACCATTCACAATGAGTACCAAGAATCCTTCCGGTCGTGCACTACCCGTTCAAGCAGGGAGTAGTCTCAGTTTTTTTGAAAAATACTTAACCGTTTGGGTATTTCTCTGCATCTTTATCGGCATCGCACTGGGTCGATTATTTCCCGGAGTTGCGATCACCTTAGATGCGATGAGCATCTATCAGGTGTCCATTCCGATCGCCATCTGTCTGTTCTTCATGATGTATCCAATCATGGTGAAGATTGACTTTACCCAAGCGACAAATGCACTCAGAGCACCCAAACCCGTCATCCTCACCCTAGTCGTGAACTGGTTAATTAAGCCGTTCACAATGGTGGCATTTGCTCAGTTCTTTCTGGGTTGGTTGTTTCGCCCTCTGATTACGGGTACAGAGTTGATTCGTGGTAGTGAGGTGACACTCGCCAATTCATACATTGCCGGGACAATTTTATTAGGAATTGCACCTTGTACGGCGATGGTGTTGATGTGGGGCTATCTTTCTTACAGCAATCAGGGGCACACCTTAATCATGGTGGCGGTAAACTCGCTAACCATGCTGTTTCTATATGCCCCATTGGGAAGATGGTTGCTCGCCGCCAATGATTTAACCGTACCTTGGCAGACGATTGTGCTGTCGGTGCTGATTTATGTTGGTTTACCCTTAGCAGCGGGGATGTACAGCCGTTACTGGATTCTCAAATATAAAGGAAAAGAGTGGTTTGAAAGAGAGTTTCTCAAATATCTCAGTCCGATCGCAATTACAGCACTTTTGATGACTCTGGTTCTGCTATTTGCCTTCAAAGGGGAACTGATTGTCAACAACCCAATGCATATTTTGTTGATTGCAGTACCCCTGTTTATTCAAACGAATTTCATTTTCTTAATCGGTTACGTCGCGGCATTGAAATTGAACCTCACCTATGAAGATGCGGCACCGGCTGCCCTAATTGGAGCGAGTAATCATTTTGAAGTTGCGATCGCCACATCGGTTATGTTGTTTGGCTTAAATTCGGGTGCGGCACTGGCTACTGTTGTGGGGGTATTAATTGAAGTTCCGGTCATGCTGATGTTGGTGGAGGTGTGTAAGCGTACAGCGATGTGGTTTCCACGAGAACCGGAGAAGGCTACGTTACGCGACCCCCGGTGTATCGGTTCTTTGCGGTAATATCGCAGCTTTATGTAATTTTTGAAAGAAACAAACCACTCCAGGCACAGAGGACTCTGTGGAAAAGAAGAAAGAGAGATAAGGAAGAATTTTAGGGAGCATCCCAATTATGTAAATAAACCGAAGCTGGGGGAGAGAAGCTTGCTATTTTTGAACGCAGCTTGGTATGAGAGTATTTCTGCAAAAATGGGATGCTCCCGAATTTTACAAGTCTTTGAAGAGTTAAATTTCCGCTAGTGACAAATATCAATAGTAGGTGCTTATGATGAAACGAGTGATGTTTGTATGCAAGAAAAATTCCCGTCGTTCCCAGATGGCAGAAGGATTTGCTCGGATTTTGGGCGAAGGTAAAATTGCTGTCAGTAGTTCGGGACTGGAAGCGTCTCAGGTCGATCCGACGACTGTTGAAGTGATGTCCGAAATTGGTATTGATATTAGTAACCAAACCTCTAAATCGTTGAGTGATTTTAATCCCGCAGACTACGATGCTGTGATTTCCCTCTGCGGTTGTGGAGTGAACTTACCAGAATCTTGGGTATTGCGAGACGTGTTTGAAGATTGGCAACTCGACGATCCAGAAGGGGAGTCAATCGAAACGTTCCAGCGTGTTCGAGATCAAGTTAAGGAACGAGTGGCAAAATTAGTTGAATCGCTGAGTTAGCCCTCTACTCCCTTCCCAGGGTTTTGATACAGTAGGGGTCGGTCTTGTGCCTGCCCCCCTTGTGTATTGTGCTGTTGATTTCGATATTTGCAGAATTATAAAGATAAAGCCATGACGACTCTCAAGACTCACGTTGCCTTGAATGTCACCAACATTGAAAAGTCGGTTGCCTTTTATCAAGCCATGTTTGGTGTTGTGCCGATGAAGCATAAGGTGGATTACGCTAAGTTTGATATCGCTCACCCTCCCCTCAACCTCACACTCAATCTCGCGGAGAATGTGCAGCAGGGAGGTGCCTTGTCTCATTTGGGGGTGCAGGTTGAAAGTTCTGACGATGTCAAGGCCGCTATCAGTCGCTTTAAAGAGGCGGGACTTGCACTATTTGAAGAGAAAGATACTAACTGTTGCTATGCCTTACAAGATAAGGTTTGGGTAACCGATCCCGATGGCAATCGTTGGGAAGTCTTTGTTGTCAAAGTAGGCGATACAGCACCCGAACAAAATGTAGTGACTCCAGGCCATTCTGAGACAGTACCAGCCGTTGTCAAATCCCCCTGTTGTGCCTGACAGCGGGTTTTGTTAAAACAAAGAAGTCTAGTTGGATAGAGGGATGGGGGAAAAGGTTAGGGATTTTTGAGGTTCAGGGGCTTGACCTTATACCTAGGTATAAGGTTTACCATAAAGACAATCTGATCGCTCAGTATTCCTAATCGATATGCTGCAAGTCGGTGAAGTGTCTCGTAGGCTAGAGCTTAACCCCCAAACCCTTTACTTTTATGAACGGATTGGGTTAATTCCACCCGCTAAACGGAATCAAGCCGGATATCGTTTATTTGACGAACAGGATATCGAGCGATTGTCTTTCATTACACGAGTTAAAGCATTGGGTTTTAGCCTAGAGGAAATCAAGGAATTACTCAAACTACAAGACCAATGTTTTCTTTCTTGTGGTGAAGTTTACAACAGATTGTTCCATAAAATTCGGCAAATTGAGCAGAATATCCAGCAGTTACAAGACTTGCGTGAAGAACTGCTACCGCTACTAGAACGTTGTCGAGAAAATTCTACTCATTCTGAGCCAAATAGCCAATGTTTTGTATTTAGAGAATCTATCTCTGAATTGAAAAAGAGAGATATAGACTTGTAAAGCTTAAACAGTACGAGGTTGGTATTATGAATCCGATTAAAGTTGAAGTTCTGGGTTCAGGTTGCAAGAAATGCCAGCAGTTGGAGGAGAATGTTCAAAGTGCGATCGCATCTTTAGGGATTGAAGCTGAAGTGCGCCATATCACCGACCCCATTGAGATTGCGAAACGAGGGGTTATGTCTACCCCAGCACTAGCGATTAATGGCAAAGTCGTGAGCAAAGGAAGAGTCATTTCGCCAGAGCAAATACAACCGTTGTTGTCGTCCTAATCTGTCTGGATAAAAGTCAGAAAAAATTTGCTTTCTAGAACTGAGCGCTAATGTTGCAACTCAGGAGGGTTACATGATGTTCGATCCCTTCTATCCGTTTGATTGGCTAGCAACCCAAATTCTTACGCAATTTCTGGGTTTATCTCTCAATTCTCACTTGGGGGCTAGCGTGCATTTTTTTCTCTACGATGTCCCTAAAGTTCTGAGTTTATTACTCACCATTAGTTTCATTGTAGGCACATTGCAAACTTTTTTACAACCCGAAAAAGTCCGACATTGGTTGGGTGGAAAGCGAACCTTTTTTGGCAATATTCTGGCAGCCTTTGTAGGAATTATTACACCCTTTTGCTCTTGTTCAGCAGTGCCGTTATTTATCGGATTTCTGGAAGCCGGTGTGCCATTAGGGGTAACGTTCTCCTACCTCATTTCTGCACCTATGGTGAATGAAGTCGCCGTAGTGTTGCTGTGGGGATTGTTTGGCCTAAAGGTCACGGTGCTTTATATTGGGTTTGGGGTGGGATTAGCCATCGCCTCTGGTTTTATTCTCGGTCAACTCCAACTTGAGAAATGGGTGGAACCCTTTGTTTGGGAGTTACAAAAAGCCCGTCAACATGAATCCCCTGATGGCAATGAAATAGAAATCCCAATGACTTGGAAACAGAGATTTCAACAAGGTCAATATTCTGCAATTGAAATATTCAAATCTGTTTGGCCTTATGTGGTGGGTGGAATTGCCATTGGCGCTGGGATTCATGGCTATGCACCCGCCGAACTCATCACCCATTGGGCCGGTCGTAGTAATCCTTTAGCGGTTCCCATCGCCACTATAATTGGTGTCCCACTCTATGCCAATATTGCGGGGGTTTTACCGATTACAGAAGCATTGGTAAATAAAGGAATGCCGTTGGGGACTGTACTCTCATTCACAATGGCAGTTACAGCTTTATCTCTACCAGAAATGGTGATCTTGCGGAAAGTGTTGCGTCCTCAATTGCTCATGGTGTTTATTTCCCTCGTGACTCTTGGCATCATTAGTATTGGCTACCTTTTTAATGCCATACTGTAGTCCAATTACTCATTCACTTGTAGCCGAGAGCAGCGTATTTTTTCGATTAAAACAGCGCTAATCATCGAACCTGTATAAATTTCCAATTCAGCGTCTGGAAAAGCCTCAAAAAGAATTTTTTCGGCCGGAAAAACCACTTGCTCAAAGTGGCAATTTTGGAAATTAGATATTTTAGCGATTTGAATCTTATTCGTCGTATTTTTGTAGAAGCACAGAATGGGATGACCTTCTGAATAAGTTTTGTTTTCCTGAATTTTGTTCGTATTGAGTAATTTATTCATAGCGTTGAATACAGTTCTTTCAGTTTCATCCAAGGCTTGCCTCTATCTCTCACTCATCAAAACTGATTGCCTTGACTTCACTGCCCCCTGAACTGGAAAAGAATTTTAAATAACTTACGCAAGCGCCCCCTTAGTCCTCCAATCCTGGAAAGAACAAAACTTTAACTCCCAAATAGCGGATTAGGGGGCTTACCTCATGGATCATGCGTAAGTGCTTTTCCTATTACCTAGCGAAAACAATACTATTGACAGATGTAATCACCGTGCAGAATTTATGCAGAAATCGTGCAGAACCAATTTCCGTGCTTATCTCGGTATTCTAGACCTGTTACTTCAGGCGATAGCCGAGTCCATGAACCGTTTCAATGAAATCATCAGGAGCACCTAAATCCTTAAGCTTGTGCCGCAAACCTCGGATATGAGAGGTAACCGTTTCCTCGGCTGGAGAATTGTCCAGTGACCAAACTTGTTCAATAATCCCCGCACGGCTCAACACCCGCCTACCACTGGACACCAGGAGTTCCAAAAGGGCATACTCCTTAGGGGTCAAAGATAGGAGCTTGTTGTCGTAAGCTGCCTCGAAGGTACCGGGATTCAGGCGCAGACTCCCCCAGCATAGACTCGCTGTGCTTGAAGAACTACCCCGCCGCAACAGAGCACGAATTCGAGCCATTAACTCTTCCAAATCAAAAGGCTTTGCGACATAATCATCAGCTCCAGCATCTAGTCCCGTAATCTTGTCGGCAACCGTATCACGGGCGGTTAGCATCAACACCGGTGAGGTTGAGTTGCGATGAGCGGGATGGGTGACTTCGCAACCCCGCAACTTCTGACAAAATCGAATGCCATCCAGCTTCGGCAGCGTCACATCCAGTACCACCAAGTCATACTTCATCGACTCCACCCAACTCCAGGCAACCTCTCCATCTTTGGCACTATCGACCACATATTGGCGTCGGGTTAGGGCTTCGGTTAGTACCTCCGACAACTGGATATCGTCTTCAACCACCAAAATACGCATAATTCAACTACAAAAATACGCCACGTTAGGATACTTCGGTTCAGGTAGAGGAAGGTAGAGTAGAGGCAAGTTAACTGTATTATCCTTGACTTTTGCCTTAATCAATGAAGTTATCACTGGAAGGAAAATGGATTGCTGGAGGATTTGGCTTAACCCTGATGCTCATGGGACTAGTCAGTGTTACTTCTTACAACAACACAACAGAGCTAATTGAAAGTGCTGAGCGGGTACAACATACTTATGAAGTTCTGAATACGTTGACTGATTTTTATGCCTCTATGACTGTTGCAGAATCCGGGCGACGGGGATACATTATTTCAGGCAGCAAGCCGGAATTAAAGCGCCATCAAATTGCAGTAAACGATATGCAATCTAAGATTCATCTACTTTTCGAGCAGATGAATCATAATTCTGTCTGGCAACAACGGCTGACAAGGTTGAACTCTCTCGTCACTCAACGATTAGATTTGTTCCAGCAATCGATTATCCTCTATCAACAAGAGCCATCAGCGATTCAGCGTCAAGCCTTAATTACGGAACAAAGCGTTAATATTCGCGATGAAATTCAAAGGGTTCTGGCGGACATTAAAAATGAAGAAGAACGATTATTGCGGATTTGGATTGACCATTCTCGTTCCACGATTCATTACATTATTCTAATAGAATTAGTTGGCGCTTTTCTAAGTTTTACTGTCATCCTTGGTATTTATTTACTCCTTTATACTCAATGGTTGCAACGTCAAAAGTTTGAATCTCTCCAACACACCCTGGCTCAAGAGAAAGAATTAGGAGAACTCAAAGTTCGTCTTTTTTCCATGGTTTCCCATGAGTTTCGTACTCCCTTAAGTGTAATTTTGGCATCTTCTCAGTTATTAGGAGAGATTCTTCAAGATGTTGTTGAACCAAATCAATTAAAAAATTTATATAGAATTCAATCTTCTGCTAAGGTGATGAATCAGCTTTTAACTGATATTTTAACCTTGACCCGAGCAGAAGCAGGAAAGCTAAACTATAAGCCCGAATTATTGGATTTAGAGGCATTTTGTCTTAATTTACTTGAAGATGTTCGGTTTTGTGACATCAAATCACACTCGCTTAAATTCATCAGCAAGGGTCGCTGTGTTCGTGTTTATCTAGATGAAAAATTATTATATTCTATTTTGGGAAATTTACTGTTAAACGCTATTAAATATTCACCCAATGGAGGTGAAGTTTACCTGATTTTAAACTGCGAAAATGAATCTACCATTTTCCAAGTCAAAGATGAAGGGATAGGCATTCCAGTAGAAAATTATTCGGATATTTATGAACCCTTTTATCGGGGTGAAAATGTTGAAAATATTGTGGGTAGTGGTCTAGGATTAGCTGTAGTAAAAAAGTGTGTAGAACTCCACCAAGGAGAAATTACGATGGAAAGTCAAGTTGGGGTGGGGACAACATTTACCGTCAGAATTCCTCATCCAGAAGTCAGTAGTTCACCAATTGATCAATGATGGCGGGGATTTTCTGTATTCATCAGACCTCTGGCATCAATCAGAAGAACCTCTCCCCCTCCTATTGACAATGGGGAGGGAACAAGATGTTTTCCTCCTACCAGAGGGATTGAACCGGACTTTATACGATGAGGGGAATTTGATTTTTGTAAGAGATTTATCCTCTAGATTTGCAGGAAATGTCCTGAAACAGGAGGGTCAATTGAGGGAAAGTGCTTAATAGCCTAAGTTAAAGCCCATCCAGACTCCAAAGAGTAGCGACGATATGGTGCAAACCGAACAGATTCTCCAGAATCGCTATCAGCTTAGACAAAAGTTAGGACAGAATGCCAGTTGTCAAACCTGGCTAGCACAAGATACTCGCATCCAAGAGAGAGTCGTCGTCAAACTGCTGACCTTTAGCGACCAAGTGGAGTGGGACAATCTGAGGTTATTTGAGCGAGAGGCTCAAGTCCTCAAACAGCTTCACCATCCCCAAATTCCCCAGTATCGTGACTATTTTTGCATCGATGATCGAATGCTCTGGTTTGGGTTAGTTCAGCAATACATTCCCGGTTCATCTCTGAAGGAACTATTGGCTCTGGGCAAGACTTTCAGCGAATCTGAAGTTCGTGCGATCGCACAACAAGTCCTGAACATCTTAATTTACCTACACAGCCTCAGTCCGCCTGTACTGCATCGAGATATCAAACCCAGCAATTTAATCTGGGGTACCCCTCCTTACCAAGGGGGGGCAGGGGGGGTTTTCCATGAACACGAGAGGAAAGCAGAGGTTTATCTCGTTGACTTTGGAGCCGTGCAAGATCGCGCCGCCGCAGAAGGAGCGACGTTTACAGTAGTAGGAACCTATGGCTATGCACCCTTAGAACAGCTTGGAGGTCGAGCCACTCCCGCCTCTGACCTTTATGCCCTTGGAGCAACTTTAATTCATCTGCTCACGGGCGTTGCTCCGGCTGATTTGCCCCAGCAAAATGGTCGCATCCAGTTTGCTGATAGAGTCCGCCTTAATCCAGGTTTTATCCGTTGGATTAAGAAGCTAACTGAACCCAATCTCTCGCAACGCTTTAGGACTGCAAACGAGGCGCTTGAGGCATTGCTGGAAAATCAGATGGCTAGTGTTGCAATCACTCATCCAAAACCTTCTAATAGCCGAATTCAACTCAAAAAATCCCCCACTCAGCTCAAAATTAAAATTCCTGTGCGCTGGCGCAGGGCATTAACCCATCCCAGACAGCTAGCTGTGGGAATTGGATTGTGGCTTTGGCTCAGATTTGTCGGTTACTTTGCCATTGCAACCATAACAGTGTCTATAGATTTTTTAGGTCTTTTTCTTTTAGCTTGGTTCATACTTGGA
>DATNQL010000798.1:0-4092 GCA_036704025.1 Stenomitos sp. | reverse complement strand
TGTTGAACCAGATAGTAGGCAATTGCGGTATAAATTAATGGGATAACTTGATTCGGCATTTCAACATTGTCTGGTATTAAAAACACACCACCGAAAACCACAATTGTTGCAATTATTGCATAATTCCAAGTCTTTTTAGCTTTGTCGAACTCGTTAAATGCTTTAAAGTTTTCAGCGATTAAATAGCCAGCTGCTAGGGGTCCACCGAGAAATGCCCCGACCCAAATTGCCCTGTCTTTGTATATATTTACGGTCGGTGTTTGAATGTCTAATTTTTGTTCCATTGTTGTCTGTCTTTAGGGTTGCTTTTAACGTTTTGCAGCTACAGGAAGTTGGCGATTTCGGAGACGAAAACTGTCTGCCACCAATGAACTTGATACGAAGCACAGAGCTTCATTTAACCACTGAACCGCCAATTTCTTGTAGGTGCTGTTATGCCTCGTTTTTATGTCTGTCATAATAATTATTCAAAGTTTCGATTAGCTTGTCCGAACTAATGTCAAGTCCTGATGCCGCAATATTGAATGGTGAGTTGTAATTACTAATATTAAACTGCATTAATTTTCGTCTAAATCCGCTTGTCTCTTTGTCAAGCCAATACTCAGGATTTTTCACTCCGATAATTACAATTCTTGTGCTTTGTATTTTGACTTCTTCAAAACCATTTATGTCACTCCAATTTATGTATTCGTTCAGTGATTTCTTCGGATTCACGTTTAATCCTTTCCTGTCAATAATTAAAGCAATCTCTGATTTAATCAGTCTTTTTATTCCTACAAAAACACCGAGTCCGAAAAAAAGAATTGAAGCAATTCCAATTCCACGAGTAATAATTGGGTTTCTTGCTCTCCAGCCAGTCAAGTTGTCCGCTTCTAAGAGTAGCCAGAAACCTAAAACAACAAATGCAATTGACCCTATCAATAACAACAATGATTTCTTTTTACTTGAATATATTTCAATTCTCTCCATTTTGGTCAGTCTTATTAAAATGAGGCATAACTCCCTTATAACCCTTACTCACTGCACCCTATCCACGACCTGTGGGTGTTTAAGCGCTATAAATGCAGGAGATATTCAGGATGGTTGGATTCATAGGTTATGGTTATCTGCCAAGGGCTGCTGATGTTCTGAGTTCTAAGCGTAAAGACGTGGGTGCTCTGTATTGGATCACTCATTAACAGCGACATCCAATTGATCTCGGCCTCGTCACCCCCACACCTTCTCCACATCTTCCTTCCGCCCCTTCTCTGTTAGAGCAATATACTTCTTCATCGTCTTGTAGCTTGTGTGACCGGTGAAGCTCATCACGACCTCGGGACGCATGCCCCTTTCAAGGGAGATGGAGACAAAGGTCTTACTGGCGACGTGACTGGACAGGAACTCCCACTTAGGACCACGTTCATCGGTTGAAGTCCTACCGCTTCTATATACCTGACGGAATGTGCTGTCGCGACCAGCGACCTTGCCGAGTTCCTTGACGTACATGTTGAGGTTCTGAGAACTCAATGATGGGAGTGGACTCCCTACACTGCGGTACTTGTTGATGATGGCTTCTGCCATAAATGCACGGAATCTCCTCGTGATGACTAACAATATAGATGGACCGAAAGACGTTGGTAATTCATCCAAGTAAGTACGATCGAGGGCGTTGGAATAAAGGGCTTCGAGCAGCTACGTGTGTGCTTTGTGGAAGGACGCGCTAATCTTGCCTACTTTTGCCCTGTCTGTGCGCTGCGAACACACCCGCGCTGATCCAACTGCTTTTTACTCCGCCTGGTTCCGAGTTTGAATCCCTCAGTTTGAGATACGCTTCTACATGAAAATAGCGCTCCTACTATTCATTGCCTTTAGCTGTTACGCCTCGGCGCAAACGAGCAATGCTTACTATGGGGCAGGCATGTCCAAGGTCGCTCTCAAGAACTTCGAAGGTGCAATAGCCGACTTCACGAAGGCTATCGAGTCAGACACTCTATATGCAGATGCTTACCTCAATCGAGGTCTATGCAAAGCGGAGTTAGAAGACTATTATGGCGCGATGGCCGACTTCACAAAGGCAATCGAGATAAACCCACTTGGCGCACATTACTATTTCAATAGAGGTCGTTGTAATGAGGTACTGAAGGACGTCAATGGGGCGATAGCCGACTACACAAGGGCCATCGAGTTAAACCCTCGTATCGCACGTTCCTACCTCTATAGAGGTGGGTGCAAGGCGGACTTAAAGGACCTTCATGGTGCGATAGCCGACTACACAAAGGCTATCGAGATCGATCCTCAAGAAGCCAATTCATACTGCGGTAGAGGTCTCTGCAAATCGGAACTGAATGACATCAGTGGGGCGATTACCGATTACTCAAAAGCTATCGAGATTGACACTAAATACGCAAGTGCTTACCACAATAGAGCTCAATGTAAATCGCTTCTCAAGGACTTCATAGGTGCGATAGTCGACTACACAAAAGCCATTGAATTAGATCCACGTAGTGCCGTTGCTTACCTCAATAGAGGCGCCTGCAAAATAGAACTGAAGGACTTCATTGTTGCGGTAACCGACTACACACAGGCCATTGAGTTAGATCCTCGTAATGCCATTGCTTACTACAATAGAGGCGGCTGCAAATTGGAGCTGAGGGACTTCAATGGTGCGATTGCCGACTACACAAAGGCTATTGAGATAGATCCTCAGTACGCAAGTGCCTACTACAATAGAGGGATAGCCGAGATTAGCAATGGGAACAACGACAAAGGCTGTTTAGATCTGAATAGAGCCCGTGATATGGGAATATCTCCCGCAGATGATGTATTTGTGCGCGAGTGTAAATAGATCGCTCCCTTTGGAGCGCCCACACCCCGCTGATCACTCTAGACCGCTGTGCTGTTGTGTCCAGTACTATTTCAACTTCTCGCTCTCTACTAACTCAATGAATCCGTTGTAATAGTCGTCCAATGTTTTCTTCTTTATCTCAGCCCATTTGTCTTTAGGTTGACTTAACTCCTTTTCCTCAGCGTTTTCGTCCATGCCCGATAAAACAGCCTCCATCCCGTGAAGATTTATCCATCTGTGGTCGTAGCTTTCTTCATTTGCTCTGACGAAGTCAACTACTTTAGTTACTGTTTTCTCAAGTTTGTCAATGTCTTGAAACGCATATCTATTTATGTCTGGTCCATACTCTCCATTCAGAACAGAAACGGCTTGCTTTGCTGAAATGTCCATGCACAAATTAGCGTCATACCTAGCTCTTAGTTGTGCTACATAAAACCAATACATTGCATCGTCTTTCTTGTCTTGGTTGAATAGTTCACGGGACAGAGCATAAATAACCGGTGGGATGTAGAAGTTTGGATTACTCACTATACTGTCAACTGTCTGCTGCTTACGTTCTTTGTTGTTGCCGTTTAAGATCTCAACTGCTCCATTTTGTCGTGCAACGTCTATCTCCTCAAAAACCCCTTTAGGTTTAACATATACTGTTTGTGTTTGTGCGAAGCTTAAGGTCGAAAGCCCGAAGGCTATAGTCAACAGGAGCATGATCTTTTTCATTGTTTGTCTGTCTTTCTGAGTTGTTGGACATTCCGCCTGCCCTGACCATCACAATCCGCGCTGCCGTGGCCACTTAGTATAGCGCTCCAACGCCTCGGCAACTGCAATCTAGCACTGGGTTTTGCAGTTCAGCATGCCTTTTTATACGGGGCAATGAACATTCTGTAAGCACACTTTTATCTGCGGAGCACGCCACCCCACCTAATGCTAATGTGCAGTAATCCCAGGACTTTCAATGTCGTCTAGTAAACCGTCCTGCCTCACTGTCAAATATCCTTTGATTCATTCTATAGTAGTACCAATTATTCTGTCTGTCGTAGTTGTTTTCCCGTTCTACCTGGTCACCCCATACACATTCATTAATCTCAAAGGTCTTTTTGATCACTTCATCGTCTATTATTCTTAAGACCTTGAGCTGGTCAGGTAAAAACGGACACTCTGGAATCCATAATTTCAAGGATCCTGGAGGTTCAAATGGCAAAGAGTCGACGAACATTTGATGAAGAATTCAAACGGAATGCCGTCAGAATGGTAGCGGATGGCCGTAGCAT
>DATNQL010000797.1:0-1981 GCA_036704025.1 Stenomitos sp. | reverse complement strand
GGGGGAGCGATCGCAGTTTCAGCTTTAGGCAACATCACCACCGGTGTGATCGATGCTTCGGGTAGTAACAGCGCGGGGAACATCACCCTCAGCAGTGATCAGGGAGCCATCAACACCTCAGGCGAAGATGTAACTGCTGGTTCGGTGGCTGGAAATGGAGGAGCGATCGCACTTTCTGCGGCTAGGACGATTACGACAGGTGCCATTGACACGAGAGGTGCATTGAGTGGGGGAGGTATCTCTCTCACGGGTGGAGAGAATATCACTACAAGTACTCTCCGCTTTGGTTCTAATTCAGGAAGTGGTGGGGATGCACTAACTGCCAATACTCCTCAGGTTATTGATTTCAGTGCAGGTATTTTCCCAGGTGGAGCCGATATCGTGATTGGCAATGTGACGCCCCCCAGCAATATTTTGCTACCCGACAGCATTAGCAGCAGTGGTAACCTGACTCTGAATCTTGCCTCAGCTTTTACTTTGACTGATGCTGTATCCACGGCTGGCAAGAATTTTACTTTAACCAGTCCCGGAGCGATCGCTATTCAAAATTCTGTCAATACGGATGGAGGAAACATTACCGTAAGTGGTGACCAAATTAACGCGATCGCAGGCATCCTCAACTCTAGCTCTAATACTAGAAGTGGAGGTGCAATCACACTAAATGCAACTGGAACTCTTCAAACCGCTAACCTGAACTCTAGTAGTACTTCCAATCAAGGCGGTACCATCAGCCTCAACAGTAATGCAGGAGGAGTTACAACTGGCAACCTCAACGCTTCAGGCGCAACGGATGGCGGAGAAATCCGGGTTGAAGCGCGTACCCGAATCACAACCCAAGAAATTAACACGAGTGGCACAACAGGCAGAGGGGGGAATGTGATTCTTGACCCCCAAGGCGATATCCAAGTGAGTTCAATTAATGCTCAAGGCGGTACCTTTGGCGGCAATGTAGATATCACTACTGCAAGATTTTTCCGTGCCACTGACACATTTAGCGATCGCAATGGTCTTGCTGCTAGTATCTCTACAGCAGGCGGTAACACTGGAGGAAACATCACCATCCGACATGGGGGCGGTGGGTTCATTCCCCTTCAGGTTGGGGATGCCACAACGAACGGCACCAAGGGGGCTATCACCAGTGGGGACTTTACTATTGCTCCGGTGCGATCATTTCCCTTTACTACCACACAGGGCAATATCAAAATTATTAGCGTGGATTCCCCCCCGCTCAATCCAGTAGATTTCAGCCCACCTCCACTCACAACGACTACCCCTTCTGTCTTAGTCAGCCCTTCTCTTTTAAGCATTGATAGCCCCATCACTCAATTCGAGCAAAACTTCACGGATGCCTATACCAGCTATCTAGGGATTAGCGAACCCACCTCAGTTGTGAGTTTGGAACAAGCTCAAGCCAGCTTGCAAAAAGTCGAACAAGCGACAGGCATTAAACCCGCCCTGATTTATGCTGTCTGTGTACCCACCAGTAACACGGCTCCGAGTTCAGAAAACTCAGTTCAGAAACAAGACAGGGGAGTGAATACTGGGAACAAGAGGGAATTCAATATACAGGCTTCCAAAGAGTCTTCCCTAACTCCTCTATCTTCTCAATCCGCCATCCCCAATCCCCAAGCCTCCATTCTCTGGCAGTTCAATTCCTTTGGTTTGAGTTCGACTCCAGAAGCCGCGCTATCCCTTGCTCAAAGCACAGATAAAGCGAACGAGGAACTCCTACTCATCCTTGTCACCTCGCAAGGACAACCCATTCAACACCGAGTTGAAGGCGTCTCTTGTGCAAACATTCTTGCCGAAGCCAAGACATTCCGCAGTCAAGTCACAGATCCCCGAAACCGTAAAGGTTATTTGGCTCCAGCGCAACAACTCTATCAATGGCTGGTTGCTCCCCTCGAAAAAGATTTACAAGCCAAACAAATCAACAATCTGGTTTTCATCCTCGATGCTGGGTTGCGCTCAATTCCCTTAG
>DATNQL010000796.1:0-8350 GCA_036704025.1 Stenomitos sp. | reverse complement strand
CCCAACCCCGACAACCAGTCCAACCCCAACACCAACCCCGACAACCAGCCCAACTCCCTAATGATGAGTCGAATAAGTTAACATCACTCAGCTTGTTCCTTGCGGAGTCGCGACGTGATCGCATCTCGATGAGATGCGATCGCATTCCCAAAAACTCCTACCGTCCTACTGACGGTAACGTATAGTGCAAAACAATTCGTTTATAAAGGCACGATGCTAATCGTGCCCTTAACTAACCTTGAGGCCACCTTCAACTGCATCATTACTGTTTTCAAGCGTTAATAAGCTGTGACGCATTTAAGAAAGCCTATTTCCACACCCTACACCCCACACCCCACACCCTACACCCCACACCCCTTCAGGACAATTTCGCTATGGCAATTGAGCTGCACATCAGCTTATGCTCCAGTGAGCTATAGCTAAAACTGTCATTCAAAACGCTGTTTGGGGTTTTGTCCGACTCATATCGCGCCAACAACAACCCGCACCTAAAAAACTCGGTTGCACTCAGTAACAGTACATCTGCTTCATTAAGAATTATTCAGATCATTATCCTCTTGCTCAGAGCTTGGATTTTTCATCTCCTCTTTAAACCCTCTGAGGGTTTTCCCTAAAGCACTGCCCATTTCCGGAATCTTCTTCGGGCCAAAAATGACCAGGGCGATAATCCCAATAATGGCAACTTCAGGCCAGCCTAAACCAAACATACCCAATCTCCGATAAACTCTCCTTAACTCACTATAGACAGGCAAAGGGTACCCAGAGCGCTATTCTTGATCCAGCAATAGCCTTTCTCTTGGAACTCTCAATTTTTAATCAATGTTAGAAGCCTCACAACATTCCTTACGAGAACAACAACACCCCCTGATACGCCAATTAGCAGACTGCATTGAGTCTAACTGGCAGCGCTACCTCGACCTCTCGCCCTACGAACTGCCAGCCGAGATGGGATATGTAGAAGGACGCTTGGAGGGTGAAAAACTGATTATTGAAAATCGCTGCTATCAGACTCCCCAATTTCGCAAAATGCACCTAGAATTGGCCAGAGTCGGCAATATGCTCGATATTTTGCATTGTGTGATGTTTCCTCGTCCCGAATATGCGTTGCCGATGTTTGGCTGTGATTTAGTGGGCGGACGGGGACAAATTAGTGCAGCAATTGTCGATCTTTCTCCAGTCAATGCTGAGCGTGTCTTACCTGAAACCTATCGCCACGGCTTACAGGCATTACCTACGCCTGAGTTTTCTCAACCGCGTGAACTTCCCCCATGGGGAGAAATTTTCTCAGAATTTTGCCTATTTATTCGACCCAGTAGCCCGGAGGAAGAAGGGCAATTTCTCTCTAGGGTGGATGATTTCCTGAGGATTCACTGTACCTGTGCGCGTCAGGCTTCACCTGTGCCGCTTGAACAGCAATCGGAAATTGTGGAAGGTCAGCGCTACTATTGCATTCAGCAGCAACAGAATGACAAAACCCGTCGGGTGCTGGAAAAAGCGTTTGGTACAGACTGGGCAGCACACTATATGACATCGGTGCTGTTTGACCTACCGATATCTCCATAACCCATCACCATACTGGCTCGGAAATCACACACACAATAGTAGAAGGAACAGAGGAGAAAATCTCCACTCACGTTTCCGGATCAGGGCATTACTGAACACCTGCTCGCTTAGTTCTAAGTGTTACATTAACACCCTCACTCGATTGCTCTAACACTAATAAAGGAGTCGGCTTTGCTTTTTGATCCCACCGGATAAATACAATCCGTCCTTGAATCGTCGGTTGCCAGCTTTCACGATCATCATCGGGATTGAGGAACGTTTCAATGCAATCAATAATCTGACTAATGGTAGCGGAGGTCGCTTGGGTCGGTAATTTCATCAAAATAATTTGAATTCGGAAAAGCACGCGCAGCGTTCGCTTCCCTCCGCTTTCTGTTTCGTACATTACGTCAAACATTTCATCTACTTGACGCCCTGTACCCGCAATGCCTATCACTGTCTGCTCCTTCTGATTCGGTCGAAGGGCTACACTAATAATCTGTTTGACTTTTATTTTAATCTGATTAATAATGGCGAAGTGGAAGACTTCTTCTTCCATTCGCATTCTCAGGTAATCCAGATTAAATTCACGAGAGTGAATTAAATCGGGATTCTTTTCCATTTTTTGGATCGTATCGAGAGCCAACTTTATTTTTTTCTGTAGGTCTTTGGTTTTATACTGCTCAAACTTGAGTTTCTTACTAGCATCATCGAGTTTGAGCTTGCCATAAACTGCTAAACCAATTAGTAATAACACAAGGCCAATGGAGACGAACATCCAGGGTTGTCCTGAGGAATGAGGCTCTGGAGCCGTCGTATTGGGGGAAGGGGATGTGGCATGAGGTTTAACAGGAGCTTGAAGCAAGGCAGGCGGCATGAAGATGGTAGAGGTGGACATGATCACTCCTGGCTAGAACTTAGCGTCTGTTTTGCGGTTGAGAATGCACCCCCTGGATTGCATTCTACTAAGGCTTGAAGACAAGGTTGTATGGAGGGGAGACATGAGAGGTTAAGCACTGACGCCACCGTCTCATAATTTTTGGTATTGTGCTACCCATTGCTACGCAGGAAGGTATCGCAGATTCCCCTGACCTTCCTGATTGATATTCCCCTTAGTTTTAACTTAGTTTCGCCATCGGACTCGATAGCTCCTGGCATCAATGTGACAGAGATAGGGAAATTGGGTATAACGACCTAAGCCACCCGGCCACCAGGGTTCCAGAAACCAGTAAAGTTGATTGCCAGTTAAACCTTCGCAGATAAAGTCGATCGCATCTCCAACTCGAAAGCGGTGAGAAGTATCACTCCCCAGGGGACTATGCAGGTCGAGTGGGCGATACCAATTCACTACAATCAACGGTCGCCCAATGCGATCGCGTGCCCGTTGTGCTAGTTTCGCCATGCGGATAATGGCTTCCACCGTGGCCTGATTGGGGGGCATTTGGGTACCGCCATGAGTGGCATCAGCCCAGGTAAAGTAACCATCGGGGATGATTGGGGCGAATAACTGAAGATTATCCGACGTCCAATCGGTAGGACGCTTGGGCATAATCAGGGGCATTGGCTGAGGGGGCGCTTCTAGGGCACCGGGGCGGACGGTTTCCAAGCGTTTTTGGTCTTCGAGTAAAGAATCAATGGTTTGATTGCGAGTGGGCAGATTGCGCCAGAGTTGGACTAAGCGGATTAAAGCTTCTCGTTGGTGATCGAGTTCTTGATAGTCTCCCGGTAAGCGACGCACAAAGCGCAGAAGTTCCCGATCCATCTGGGTTGCCAGATTCAGCATTTCTGCCCGATCCCTCGTGCTGGCATTGAGCTGTTCAGCCTGAATCCCTAGAGTGGCTAGGGCGGTGGTGCGGGAATCAAGCTGATGCCAGATACGAAATGCCTCCGTGAGAGCATGGCGTTGACTCCCTTGCCCCTGGTAGGAATCAGGGAGGCGCTGGACAAAAGCCATCAAGGCGGGATCGATCAGAGTGAGATTTTCTTCCGCAGACGAGTTAGTTTTCAAAGACGCGATCGCCTCCTCCCTGGTTCGCATCTGACGCCATAACTGAGCCACACGAATCAACGCCTCTCGCTGCTGAGGATAACCGCCATAGTTCGCAGAAATCCCCTGCACGAATTGCTTGAGGGGAATATCCAGTTGAGACTCGTCCTCCATCGAGGAAGTCACTTCGGCATTCGGCACCAACGTGGCAATTGCCGCTTCGCGAGTATCCAGTCCCCGCCAGATGCATACTCCCGAAAGGATGGCATCCCGTTGATGAGGCAATCCGACGTAATAGTTGGGAATGCCCTCCACTAAAGAGATGAGGGATGGATCGAGATAAGCGAGATTACCAGATAGATGGCTGGTTTGACAGTCCGCTTCAAAGTCACTCAGGTAAGCCTGTTTGAGCTGATCCAAGTTACACGCTTCTAAACGAGCGATCGCAGATTCACTGGCAATCGGGGCATACCCACTCGCCACCTTTTGCAGAAATTGCTCGGTGTAGCGACCTTGTTCAGCCTCCCACAGGTCGCCCCCTTTCCAACCCTGATCCAGTAAACTCTCCGTCAGCGCACGGATCACATTTGCCGCATACTGAACCTGTTCCGGAAAAGTATTCACCTGCGCCAGTGACACCCGATTCGCTGGAGAAATCCCTAAACCCGTTTCTTCATCCGCCAGAGACGGTGAAGAATGCGCGGCATACAGGGCTGTCAAAATTGGCTTATGAATGCCTGCTCGTTCAGCTTCTATTCGATAGTAATAATTACGCTGGTCGGGTGAAAATGTGGCCATGACAAAGTATAAAAATTCAAATTAAGGCACTCATTACACAATAATCCTATGGTTTTGGTACCCCTTAAGCAGGCAATAACGAACAACGACTGGAACCCGCCTCGCCTGATTGCCACCGATATGGATGGTACGTTAACGCAGCAGGGTAAGTTTACGGCGAGTTTGCTGCAATCTTTGGACGATTTGAACGCCGCCAATATTCCAGTTCTAATTGTTACAGGTCGCTCCGCCGGCTGGGTCAGTGGACTGGCGACTTATTTGCCCGTGGCAGGTGCTATTGCTGAAAATGGAGGTCTTTACTATCCGACACACAGCGATGAATCCGTAGCCTTGACACCGATCTCTAATCTAGTAGAGCATCGACAGCAGCTTGCTCAGGCTTATCAATGTCTAAAATCAGAATTTCCTCAGATTCGAGAGTCGAGTGACAATTGCTTTCGTCTCACCGACTGGACCTTTGATAATTTCAACCTAACCGTGAGTCAACTAGAACGCATGGACGCTTTATGTGCTTCCCTGGGATGGGGTTTTACTTACAGTTCCGTGCAATGTCACATTAAACCCGCATCTCAGGATAAGGCCGTAGGTTTGAGGCAAGTGTTACAAGATTATTTCCCTGAGTACGCAACAAAGCAAGTTATGACGGTGGGAGATAGTCCTAATGATGCCAGCCTGTTTAACCCTGAGTTATTTCCTTTCTCGGTTGGGGTTGCCAATATTTTGGATTATGTAGATGAACTGATATATCAACCCACTTACATCACGACAGCTTCAGAAGGAGAAGGATTTTGTGAGTTGGTGCGGTATTTATGCCAACAATAGACAAATCTGTACTGTTAAATCCCGCAGGATATCCCTTAAACTTTTCCCAAAGGCTCTATGTCCGAAGATTTTATAACCCACTTGTCCTGTTTAAGTGTTGAGTAACTCCAGTTTTTCTGATATTCAAAACCATTGGGCCGTTGAATGCATCCGCCAGTTGCGATCGCGAAACGTGATCAGTGGCTATCAGGACGGTACCTTTCGACCCAACAACCCCGTCACTCGCGCTGAATTTGCAGCCCTAATCGGTAAGGCATTTACCAACGCGCCCCTGATTCGGACTGGGATTACTTTTAAGGATGTGCCCTCGAATCACTGGGCGAATGCGGCAATTCAATCCGCGTATCGCACAGGCTTTATTTCAGGCTATCCCGATCGCACCTTCCAACCGAGTCAGCCGATTACACGAGTGCAAGTCTTGCTAGCCTTAGTCAGTGGGTTGAAATACACCACAGCCGCCGCCAGTTCGACATCCCTCAAGGATTATTATGACGATGCTGGGGCGATTCCGATCTATGCACTGGGTGCGATCGCGGCTGCCACCCTCAAACGCCTGGTTGTTAACTATCCCGATGTCAAACGCCTCAACCCCAATCAAAACGCCTCAAGGGCTGAAGTCTCGGCGTTTATTGGTCAAGCTTTAAATATCCCTGGCATCCCATCCAAATACATTGCTGGGGGTAGTCTGTTTGCCATTGCACCACAATTTGACGAAGCGGATGCCTTTAGTGAGGGACTGGCACGGGTTAAAACAGGGGAGAAATGGGGCTATGTGGATAAACAAGGGCAATGGGTGATTCAGCCAAAACTCGATGAAGCCGAGGCGTTTTCTGATGGACTCGCCCTGGTGAGAACCTACTCGACATTAGGGAGTTCATTCACAACGCTTCGAGAAGAAAGAGTGACCCAAACGCGGGGAGTTTGGCTAACCACAACCAATAGCCGCGTCTTCAATTCCAAGGAAACGATTACGGAGGCGATGAACTTCCTCGCTGATACAGGATTTAATGTTGTCTTTCCCGTCGTTTGGAATAATGCCGCCACTTTTTATCCGAGTAAGGTGATGAAGGAAACTTTTGGGGTCGAAATTGACTCACGATTTGTGGGTCGCGACCCTTTAAAAGAACTGATCACGGAGGCGAAGCGGGTAGGATTGGCGGTGATTCCCTGGTTCGAGTATGGCTTTGCCAGTTCGTATGGTCAGAATGGTGGACCATTAATTGCGAAAAAACCGCATTGGGCGGCACGAGATGCGAGTGGTAACCTCCTCAAAAAGAATGATTTTGAGTGGATGAATGCCCTGGATACGGAGGTGCAAGATTTCCTCCGGAGTTTGATTTTAGAAGTGGCAAAAAACTATGATATTGCAGGGATTCAAGGTGATGATCGACTGCCTGCACTCCCTTCCGAAGGTAGCTACGATGCCAAAACCAGCGAACGCTATTCTCGCCAATTTAACCAAAATCCACCATCCAATCCGAAAGATGCTCAATGGCTTCAGTGGCGTGCGGATATCTTGACGGATTTTCTCACCCGCCTCTATCAAGAACTCATTACGATTAATCCGAATCTGATTATTTCTATGGCACCGAGTGCCTATCCTTGGGGACTCCAGGAGTATCTTCAGGATGCACAAGCTTGGATTGACCAAGGACTGATTGATTTAATTCATCCCCAGCTATATCGCCGTGACATTGAGGGTTATAAACTGTTGGTCGATCGCATGATGACCCAACAATATAAACCTTCACAATTGTATGCTTTAGCACCCGGTGTTTTGTTGAAAGTCGGCACCTATCGGATGAGTCCAGAACTGCTATTACAGACGATTCAGTATAATCGCGATCGCGGTATTAATGGAGAAGTTTTTTTCTTCTACGAAGGTCTAAGAGAAGACAACAACGCCCTAGCAAAAGTATTAAAACAAGGCCCCTACGCTCAATCCGCACCGTTTAATCCTGCACAGTTTAAAAACCGGGGTTTCACACAGCGAAGAGTTGGGGGTCAGTATCGTTATATCGATCAATTCGGTAAATCTGTCACTCAGCCCCAATTTGATTGGGTTGATTCCTTTAAAGAGGGGTTAGCCAAAGTCAAAATGGGCTATAAGTGGGGTTACATTGACAAAACAGGAAACCGTATCAGTCGATTGCAATTTGATGAGGCCGAATTATTTTCAGAAGGCTTAGCCGTTGTCAGGATTGGCAATAAATATGGCTATCTCAACAAGCAAGGTCAACTTATCACTCCCCTTCAATATGATGCGGCTAACTCTTTTAAAGAAGGATTAGCTGCTGTCAGAATTAGTGATAAATGGTTCTATATCGATACCACAGGAAAAGTCGTACTCTTACCCCAATGTGAGGAAGCGGCTTCGTTCAGTGAAGGATTAGCAGGGATTAAGCTATCGGGAAAGTGTGGCTATATCGATAAGACTGGAAAAGTCATCATTCAGCCGCAGTATGATCAAGCAGAGGCTTTCACCGAAGGATTAGCCCCCGTAAAAGTAAATGGCAAATGGGGTTACATTAATCCTTTGGGTCAAATGATAATTACACCACAATTTGAGGCGGCTGCATCCTTTTCGGAAGGTTTAGCGGCGGTTCAAAGCAATAGTTTGTGGGGATATATTGATAAAAATGGTCTCCTCGTCATCACTCCAGAATTTAGTGAAGCGAAGCCATTTCGAGAGGGATTAGCGTTGGTACAGCTTGGGAATAAATGGGGCTATATTCGGAATGTTTTATCCAGTCGTTAGCTAGTAGGGCGTTTATCCTACTAGCTAACGACTGGATCGGATTCCCCATGCCTGATTTATCTATCAGAGTTGTTTCTGAGCGTATTGTTTAGCTTCCTCTAGCATCATCTTAAGTTCAGGTCTGTTCAAATCCGATAGGGGACGCTCAAAAAATGCCCCTCTTAAACCATATTTGATGACCCCTAATAATTCTCTTAACTTGAGAAATCCCTTTTCTTTATTATTCCAGTGTTCTGGAATTGCACTAATCCTGGGAAAAACAGTAAAACCATAAGCACGGAAAGCAAGAAGCGTTCGCAACATATGTGGTTCATCCGTTACCAGAATAATTTTTTTCACCCCCTGCGGTTGTAGTATCGCTGCCGAAAAGATGGCATTTTCTTCAGTGGTGAGTGAACAGTTTTCACCATCTATCGCCTGATCCGGAATGCCCTTTTCCTTGA
>DATNQL010000795.1:0-3937 GCA_036704025.1 Stenomitos sp. | reverse complement strand
GAGAACCGCCGCCCCTTTGTCTTCAACAAATTTGCGGATTACTGCCTTATCTTGGCTGACAATGGTTTCTGGAATCACGTCCTTAAACTGAAGGGCGTACATTTTTTCATTCGCTGCTCTTATTCCCGATGGGGAATTAATCACCAGCGTTTTTTCCGGATTGATATAGTCCAGAATGTAGGTAGCATACAGATAAGGAACGGTCACCGGTGGGTCTGTCCGCATGAAAACCGCATCCATTTCCTGTAGCGATCGCCAAACCCCACCTCCAGACCTGTACCAGTCTTCACTAACCAGCCATCGCCCTTCCACCAGTTCAACAGGCGTCAGTTTTACCTCCTCCAACAGCGCCCATGCCTGACTATTCACCACACTCAACTTTTCAGCCTGAGTGGCCCAAACTTCATGACCTAATTCTTGTGCCGCTTCCATCAGCGCCACACTGGTATCATGACCGGGGTCGAGCTTTGAGAGGGGGTCAATGATGAACGCAAATTTCACGCCAGAAATCCTTTAACTCGTCGGACAAATGCATCGGGTATTTTTCCAGGGGCTGCCTCCTACTGTCAATCGCACTTGTACTATTGACAGTAGCTTGTGAAATTTCAGCTCACCCTGCAAAGGCTACCATGTTTTGGGAGAACTCCACTTCACCCCTTGCCTGATTTTTAGTCATCGCCATTAGCGCTCTTTTCATTGTTTATAGAGAGCTAGTCAGACGTTAGAACAGTTAGCTGTGTGACGTCCCAGGAGCATCACTCACTCCGTTTGGGTTCGTCAGCTAGCGGCAGCGTCTCCCTTTAACAGCAGGTCTAATTGACCTTGAAATTCCAAATCGTAAATATCATCGCAACCGCCGATGTGTTGGTCATTAATGAAAATCTGCGGCAACGAACTACGTCCATTGGCTCTTACAGCCATTTTGCTGCGTGCTACCTCATCCCCATCAATACAATATTCGGTGAAATTCACGCCTTTTTGCTTTAATAGAGCCTTAGCACGGATGCAGAAGGGGCAACGACTCCAAGTGTAGATTTCCACGTTCGGTTCCATAAGGGCCTTAAGTGCTAAGTAATATTTCTTAAATTTTAGCTCGGTGCCCGTCGGCAGAAAGAATGAACAAGGTCATTCCCGCAGAGGTTGATTATGATAAATGTATAAGCATATAGTGGATATCCATTTTGTCGTCCTGTTGGAAGTTGTCTGGTCGCATCTCCTCAAAACAGTTCTAAGGGTCGCCAATCTATCTGACTTCTATTCGTTAACGAGAAGTTGTCATGGCTTAAGAGTATAAGGATGTTGCTAAACCAGAACGCCATTATTCGCCGATTAGTCAGTCTGAATGACCGATCCACTAAAATCACTTAAAGCCGAGGGGTTGCTAACGAGACACTCTTTGTGCAAGGTGATCATAATCACAAATTTTTGTTGTATCAAAAGCAAGACAGGGTGGAGCCAAAACTGTTAATCTTTTGACAATGACAGGTATACCGGGAGTCCTACTTTTTAAGCAGTGTACTTCTCGAAAGGGATTGGCATTACGCGTGAAAATTGCGATAGAAAACCTTCGTCGAATCGGATTGTGGATATCCCCCTATGGGGGATATTTCCGTTGATTGGCTCAGTTAATTTTGCCCCTACTGTGCTATGAGCAAATACGAAAAAAACTTAAATGAAAGACGCTGGTTGTTTGATATTCGCAAGTTAGAGGTTGATGAGTCTCGCTGGGTTAACACGACCGAGGAGGCGTGTTCTTGCTCCACTGACGCTTACTAGCGTTTATGACCGCTATGCGTCACGAAGTCAGTGATCAGGGTGAAAACTTCTCTTGGCTCAGTTGTGTTAATAGTTCGTTTCGATCCAAGGACGACCCTCAGCCAAACAGGGCTTGTCAACTCCGTCAAACTTTACTAAAACCTAGATGGAGCTTTAGAGGATAAACGAGAACAGACATTCACGCTCCGGCATAACCTAAATAACCTGGTAAAACTTACTGATGAACTGCCTGAAGAAGCCTGCAAGGAAAAATTATGTCTAGTACACAAAACTTATTTACAATTCAGTTTTGGGGCGTCAGAGGAAGTATCGCCTGTCCAGGGCCGGAGACTGTCCGCTATGGAGGCAACACACCTTGCATCGAGATGCGAGTCGGTGGTGAACGTCTGATTTTTGATGGGGGTACGGGTTTGCGAGTTTTGGGGCAGTCAATGCTCTCGCAAATGCCTGTAGAAGCTCATCTGTTTTTCACCCACTCCCACTGGGACCATATTCAGGGAGTTCCTTTCTTTATACCGGCTTTTATCAAGGGCAATTGTTTTCATATCTATGGCGCACCGGCACCCAATGGGGCAACGATTGAGAAGCGCCTCACAGATCAGATGCTTCACCCGAATTTTCCCGTTCCTATCCGAGTCATGCAAGCCGATTTGAAGTTCAATGACTTAGAACTTGGGGAGAGAGTTGATATTGGGGAAATTACGGTTGAAAATGCGCTATTAAACCATCCCGGTGAAGCTGTCGGCTACCGGGTTAACTGGCGAGGTTACTCAGCCGCCTACATTACAGATACGGAGCATTTCCCAGACACTCTCGATGGAAATGTCCTCCAGTTAGCTCGGAATGCCGATGTAATGATTTACGATGCCACCTATACCGATGAAGAATACCACTCGAAGACATCGAGTAAGGTCGGTTGGGGGCATTCAACCTGGCAGGAAGCCGTCAAAGTTGCCAAAGCCGCCAAGGTGAAGAAATTGGTCATTTTTCACCATGACCCACTGCATAATGATGATTTCCTCGATCATGTTGGGGAACAAGCTTCTCAGCAGTTTCCCAATACTTTGATGGCTCGTGAGGGTCAAACCATTCATTTAGGGGATTCTGCCACAGACAATCTCGTTGCGGTTGAAGAAGTGAAACTAACCGTTTAATTCGATCAAGAGAGCCATCTGTGGTTATATGCTTTGCGATAGAGAAAAAACCTGTGCAAAGATTGAGGCTCGTCAGAACCATTGAAGGGCTTTAGACCATTGCTTGGGTCAATTATCCAAAGTATAGTAGTGGGTTGCATTACTGGTTAGCCATTAGGCAATAATCCTGGCGCAGTCATGCGTCATCTTGTCAACGACTAGCCACTCATCCCTTAATTATGTCAAAATGTAAAGCGTGTGGGTTACTTCGTCTTTCGCTACTGTTTTAACTCCAACTGCTGTTGCCCTAGGGAACTTTGATGGCGTTCACCGAGGGCACAGTCAAGTTATTCGACCGATTTTGCAACAACCTGGGGCTGCTCAATCCATTGCCATGACTCCACCGCTCGGAGAGAGTCAAGGTTGGATTGAAGGTTTGAGATTGCCTAACCCTAGGGAGAATTTTGAACACCCAATCCGGCTGGGGAAAGGTCATACTTACAGCACAGTAGCGACGTTTAATCCTCATCCCCGTGAATTTTTTTCGGGTCAAAGCTGGAAACTTTTGACTACAAGGTCAGAAAAAGTTCAACAACTCAGTCTTCTCGGTGTCGAACAGCTCGTTCTCTTGCCCTTTGATCGTGAACTCGCTTCCTTAAGTCCACAAGAATTTGTGGAGAAGATTTTAATGCAGCAGTTACAAGCCACTCAGGTGAGTGTGGGAGAAGATTTTCACTTTGGGCATCGCCGAGCGGGGACGGCAGATGATTTGAAAGCGATCGCCTCTTCCTATGGTGTTGAGGTGAGCATTGTGTCGCTACAAATGTGTCAGGGAGAACGCATTAGTAGTTCGAGTATTCGCCAATCTTTACAAGAAGGTGATATCGCGAAAGCCAACCTTCGACTGGGACGCCCTTACACCCTGACCGGTGTTGTCGTCAAAGGACAACAATTGGGCAGAAAGCTAGGATTTCCCACCGCTAATCTTCAACTCCCGCCGGAAAAGTTTTTGCCTAAGCATGGCGTCT